>NZ_PNCU01000001.1:0-282954 GCF_005886915.1 Pseudoalteromonas sp. S3776
TAAATTGTCCCTAGGCAGAACCCTTCGGGCAGCGCCTGTTTGGCATTTATACGACGTTATCGCCTATTTATGGGGAATAACCACACTACACAGGCTCTGCCTTGCCTAAATACCAAGCAGGCTGCTGCAAATTTAACCTCGAAAGATAAACAGGCCCCAGTATTAGTATGAGCGTGCTTATTATGTCCATCTTTAACCTCGGTTTAAATAATAAAAAACGCAGCTACGGTGAGGTAAGCTGCGTTTTAAACGTCCTGTAAGGCTTTTAAATTACTTTCTAGGCTCGTAGTCTATTCTAAATACAACAGTATAAAGCACAGGCACTACGATAAGCGTAAGTATGGTTGCAAAGCCTAAACCAAACATAATCGTTACCGCCATTGACTGGAAGAACACGTCAAATAACAGCGGGATCATACCTAAAATGGTGGTAATAGCCGCCATGGCTACAGGGCGTACACGGCTAACGCCAGATTCAAATACAGCTTGATAAGGCGATTTACCATCGCGAAGCTCAAGGTTTATTTGATCAACCAACACAATACCATTTTTAATTAGCATTCCGCTTAAACTTAGTAAGCCAAGTAGCGCCATAAAACTAAATGGTGCATTCATTATTAACATGCCTGCACTCACACCTATAATGGCAAGTGGCACTGTAGCCCAAATAACTAAAGGCTGTTTAAGTGAATTGAACAGCAGTACGGTAACCGCAAACATTGCTAAATAACCCAGCGGTAATGAGCCAAATATAGCGGCTTGCGCATCCGATGACGACTCATACTCGCCGCCCCATTCTAATTTATAGCCACGTGGTAACTCTATTGCTTCTACAGGTCCGCGTATGCGAGCAAAAAGCTTGGCGGCAGTTTCATCACCTAATACGTTGTGATCGGCCATAACCGTTATTGTGCGCTTTCTGTCGCGGCGCATAATTAGGCTGTCTTCCCATTCAACTACAAATTCGTCAACCACTTGTGTTACTGGCACAAATACCCCCAGTACTGGGCTGTATATTTGTAAATCGTGAACGCTTTCTACATTTAGGCGCTCATTTGCCGGTGAGCGAGCAATAATTGGCAGTAGTTGTGTACCATCGCGGTATACACCCACTTGCTTGCCCGAAAGGCTAGTAAGCAGCACATCATCAAGGTCCGACTTACTAATGCCTAAGCGGCGCGCTTTTTGTTCGTTAAATTGTGGGCGAATCATTTTAGTACGTGCGCGCCAATCATCACGAATATTATAAGCGCCGTCGTCTTGTGCGATAACTTCTTCAGCTTGGGCGGCTAATTGTCTCAGTATTACCGGGTCTGGACCTGTAAAGCGAGCTTCAATTTTAGCATCGGTTGAGGGGCCAATTTCCATCGGCTTAATTTTAAGCTCAGCTGAAAGGGGCGTACTTTGAGAGTACTCTCGCACTTTTTGCATTACTACAGCTACCGCCTCGCGGTTTTTTACTCTAATAATGAGCTGCCCGTATGACGAGTACGACTTTTGCGGTGCATAAGTGAGCATAAAACGTGGAGCGCCTTGGCCTGTAGTGCTGGTTATTTCTTCAACTAGCTCTTCTTTTTGAAGGTAGTTTTCAAGCTTTTTAATTCCCTCAAGTGTCGCCCTTATGTCAGAGCCTTGTTGCTGCCAGTAATCTACGTAAAACATAGGCGTGTTAGAGGCAGGGAAAAACGATTGTTTAACTGCACCAAAACCAACCACTGCCGAGCAAAGGAGTACAACCATAAGCACAAGCGTGGTTTTACGATAATGCATAGACACATCTAAAAGTGCTTTATAGCCGGTGAAAATAAAGCCTTGGTATGGGTCGTCGTCTTGTTCGCCCTCAGCATTTTTACCTTTTTTAAACTCATCTTGTTTAAACATTAAATTTGCAAAAAATGGTGTAAGCGTAATGGCGGTGATCCAGCTTAGTAAAAGCGATATAAACAACACCCAAAATAAGCTACCGGCAAATTCACCGGTCGCATCTGAGCTCAAGCCAATAGGGGCAAACGCAGTAATACCAATAACTGTAGCGCCTAGTAGCGGCCATTTAGTTTGTTCTACAATATTAACCGCCGCTTTTAACTTAGTTTGGCCACGCTTTAAATTTATTAATATGCCTTCGGTTACTACTATGGCGTTATCTACCAGCATACCAAGGGCAATAATCAGCGCACCCAAAGAAATACGTTGCAGGTCTATGGCAAACAGCTTCATAAATATAAAGGTGCCTAGAACGGTTAGTAATAAAATCCCGCCAATTAAAATACCGCTTTTTAATCCCATAAAAATCAGTAGTACCACAATTACAATGGCAATGGCCTCTACCAAGCTTACAATAAAGCCATCTACCGATTTTTCTACCTCTTTAGGTTGGTTATAAACCGATTTAACATCAATGCCATGGGGGCGCTGGTATTCAAGTTCTGCCAAGTGTTCGTCAATACGTTTACCTACATCGACTACGTTCACGCTATTCATAAACGAAACGCCAATTAAAAGTGCTTGCTCTGAGTTGTAGCGAATAACATTGTTGGGTACTTCTGCGTATTCTCTAAATACTTTGGCTACATCACCTAGGTAAATAAGCTCGCTAGCACCGGGTTTTGATATAAGTAGGGTTTCGAGCTCTTTAACATCTTTAAATTCGCCGGTTGGGTGAAAGCGTATAGACTCATCGCCCACTCTAATTTTACCTGCGTTAGAGACTGTATTTTGAGATTGCAGTAAACCAAAAATATGGCTTGGGGCTATACCGAGCTGCGCTAACTTGCGGGTAGACACTTCAACCATAACTTGTGGCTGTTGTTCACCTGCAATGGTTACTTTACTCACGCCTTTAACAAGTACGAGTTCACGCTTTAAGTAATCGGTGTAATCTTTAAGCTCATCATAAGAGTAGCCATCGCCGGTAACCGCATACATAACGCCGTATACATCGCCAAAGTCATCTAAAATAGTGCTCGGGTAAACACCACTTGGGAGTGAAGGCGCTAAATCGTTAATTTTACGGCGCATTTCATCCCAAATTTGGCGCAGCTGCTCCTTTCGGTAGGTGCTTTTCATTTCTACCGATATTTGCGACTTACCGTTTGATGAAATAGAGGTTACAAAATCAACGTAAGGGAGTTGCTGAATTGCATTTTCAATTGGGAAGGTGACTTCTTCCTCTACTTGTTGAGGTGACGCACCTGGGTACATAGTAATAACCATGGCGGTTTTAAGCGTAAACTCTGGGTCTTCTAGTTGGCCTAAATCAAAGTACGACACACTCCCGCCAATTAACAGCAGTAGTGCAAACATCCAGCTAATTACTTTTTTCTCTATAGAGAGTTGTGCAAAGCTCATAATTATAAGCCTCGCTCTTTATTCCATGGGCGTACTTTCATGCCTTCATCTAATGAATGCACGCCAGCAGAAACGACAATTTGGCCTTCTTTAACGCCGCTCAGTACTTCAATGCCGTCACGGTGTACTTGACCGACTTTAACAGCTTGCTTGTTAACAACGCCGGTTTCGGGGTTGTATATCCACACATGAGCGTTATCTGACACGCTTTCTTTAGCTTCAGAAAAAACCGACTCTATTGGTAAAATAGTGTAAGCCACTTGCGAGCTGGTTACTTTAGATAAATCAATAAATACACGCCCGGTCATTCCTGCAAGGAGGTTAAAGTCTTTAGGAACAGGCAATGAAAAAACAACTTTGTAAGTGAGCGTTGTCGGATCTGCCTGCGTATCCCACTCTTTTAAATCTAAGGTGTATTCTTTGTTCGTAAAACCATCGAACACAACGGTTGGGTGGTAGTCGCTGCCTTTTTTGATACGCGCAATGATTTTTTCAGGAACTTGAATCTCAACATCCATTAAATCGCGTGTTTCTAAGCGTAATATGTTTTGTTTGGCTTGAATGTTTTCAAAGTTTTTAACAAATACTTTGGCAACAGTACCTGCAAATGGAGCGCGCAATTCGCTGTATTCTAAATTAGTTTCAGCAATCTTAAAGGCTGACTCTGCCACTTGCATATTAGCCAATGCTTCATCGTACTCTGATTGGCTCGCTATTTTTTTCTCGTATAGTTGCTCAATACGACTAAGTTGCGATTTAGCAAGTTCATAACGGGCTTTTCTATCGTCGTACTGTAATTGAAAATCTTCTGGGTCGAGTTTTGCCAAAAGCTGGCCTTTCTCAACTTCTTCACCTGCTAAAACCGGAAACTCTACCAATTCACCATTTACTCTAAATGCTAAGTATGAGCCTTGGTTAGCAACCACTTCAGCAGGAAAACTGCGCACATTTGTTTGCGAATCATGTCCTATATTGAATAACTTTACAGGCCTAATGGGCTCTTCTTTTACTTGCTGCTCTGGCTCTGAACAGGCCATTAAAGTAAGTAAAGTCGTAGTAAGTATACATAGACGAAAGAGTTTCATGTCTTCTCCGTGGCAATGATGGGCAAAATAATTAAGTGCAGGATACGCCGCAACCATATAAAATAAAATTCATTAAATTTTAGAAACATAATAAGTTTTATTTATGATCATGTTGAGCGCAGTATGAAGCTGAATCAATTACAAATTTTAGATGCCATTGTACAAAGTGCAAGTTTAAGTGGCGCGGCGCTTAAATTACATAAAACTCAGCCTGCACTTACCTTAGCAATTAAAAACTTAGAGGCAAAAATTGGCTTTGAATTACTTGATAGAACCAAGTACCGATTACAGCTAACTGAAAAAGGGCGTGTTTTTCACCGCGAAGCACAACAACTATTGTATGCAAATGATGAGCTGGCACAGCTTGCTAAAGAGCTTGCACTCGGTAACGAGCCACAATATCGCATTTGCTACGAACAAATATGTCATAAAGACAGTTATAACGAGATCATAAGTAATACTTTTAGATTATTTAAGCGTACAGAGTTTAATTTAACCAGTGGCAAACGCTTTGTTTCTTTAGAGCAGGTAAATAGTGGGCAAGTTGAGCTAGGCATAGGCCCATGGTTTGATTTGTTTCATGCAACAGGGCATTTAGAAAGTTTGCCTATTGGTAAACTAAATATTGGTATTATTGCATCTACTAATAAATACCCTAAGCACATGACCTTTAACGAGCTACAAAATTACCCGTGTTTGGCCATGTTTGAAAGCGACTTAAGCATAGACAGCGACAAGCTTTCTTACTCAAAAGGGTCTGCCTTAATGAAGATTGATGATGTAACCAATTTAAAGTCGTTTTTGCTTGCGGGTGCTGGCTGGGCAATGATGAATATAGACTATTGCGCCCCTGAAATAGAAGCCGGGCTGTTGCAGCAAATACATATAAACGACAGAGAAGATCAGTTTGGTATAGAAGTGCGTGCATTTAGGCGTGATGCCATACATCATGGGCCCGTTGCCCGTTCCATTTGGGAGCAATTTAAAGTACTCAGTGAGGCGTACGTGAATGAGCGCTGATATCGATAAAGAAACCCTCATCTATACCATTATTGCAAATATACCTGCAGGTTTTGTAGCAAGTTATGGGCAAGTAGCCGCGCTTGCCGGTTATCCGCAAAATTCACGCCTAGTAGGGCGGCTTTTAAAGCAAATGCCTGATGACTCTGTTATACCGTGGCACAGAGTAGTAAACAGCCAAGGAAAAATATCATTCCCGGCAGGCAGTGATAAATACCAAGAGCAGCGCCAAAAGCTATTATTAGAAGGGGTTAGCTTTAAAAACGACAAAGTAAATATGCGCGAGTGTAGATGGCAGTAGTAAACGTACTATCGTAAAAGAAGCTTTTAAAGGCTGCTTTATTACAAGTGTGCGGCTTACTTTTTTGTTTTAGCTATCGTAAATCTACAACAAATAGGGTTTGTCAGCTTGTAGTTTTCCCTTCAACACAACCTTCTTAACTAGCTTTGTGAATGAAAAACTTACAATGATAAGCGATATATTTTCTACTTTTTCCACAACAAAAATATACACGGCAAAGTAAAAAACATCTCATAACCTACCTATACTTAAGATGGCATTTAATCAATTTAGCATCGAAATTTGGCATAACACTTGAACTACTTATTTGCTGTAAATAGATATTGAGCAGACCAAATGTCGGCTCATGGGCGCGTTTTAAGTGGTATCTCATTTACATAAAGGTAAAAGCGTAAAAACGTAAGTAATCCTCAAGCCATCTTAAAAGTGAATGATAAACTATCTGAAAAGTACGGTTTTTCACATCGCGAATGATGAATGAAGAAGCTGATGAAGTGTAGATATATAGTCTTAAGCATGAGGGTTTTTAAAACCAAATATTAAGGACTAACAAACTATGACTGACCCAACTTTATTGATTTTAATGTACTTTGTGATCCCTGTTTGGCTTGCTGCTGGCATTGCTGATTGGTTTTGTCATCGACGTAATAATATTTCTACAACCAGCGGTGCTAAAGAGTCATTTATTCATTTATTAATGTTTGCCGAAGTGGGCATACCGTTAATCCTCGTTCTAATTTTTGAAGTTAATAGTTTGATTATTGCCATTTGTATTGTGCTGTTTTTTCTACATGAGCTTACAGCAATGTGGGATGTAACTTATGCGGTAAGTAAGCGAAGGGTAGGGCCGATAGAGCAACATATACACAGTTTTTTAGAAATGATACCCCTGTTAGCTTTGGTATTAATTGTTGCGCGCCATTGGGAACAATTTACCGCTTTATTTACTCCAGGTGGCTTTCCTCCTGACTTTACGCTGCAATTAAAAGCCTCTCCTTTGCCAATAACTTACTTGGCAACGGTGCTATTTATAGCACTTGCGCTTGAATTTACGCCTTATTTAGAAGAGTTCATTCGCGGAATACGTGCTAAAAAAGATAACTCTTAATCTGTTTAACTTATTTAAGCAGTTAATTTATACGTGTCTAACTTGGCGCGCTCTTGATCACACTGAGCTAAATAGTGCTGTATGAGCACCGGTTTTTAGTACTAAGCTAAGGTGCTGTCTAAGGCATTGTTAACCAAAGCCACACCAATACTTAGTGGGGCTTATTTAGGTATGATTAAAAAAGGCTAGGTAATAATAGCGGCTTATATACGCCGCTATTATTTTATAAAATCAATAAGCTGATATTAACTAATATGAGAGAGCCTGTATGATTAAGGTAGATGCTGCCCACCTGTCACACCCATTATTTCAGCGGTAATGTAACTTGACTCTTGCGACGCTAAGTATACATAGGTGGGTGCTAGCTCAGCAGGCTGACCTGGTCTGCCAAGTGGCACGTTATCACCAAATTCAGGTAGTTTTTTAGCCGGTTGGCCGCCACTTTGTTGAAGTGGGGTCCAAATTGGCCCAGGAGCAACCCCATTAACCCTAATGCCTTTATCAATCACCATTTTTGCTAAACTTTTAGTAAAGCTTGTAATTGCGCCCTTAGTCGATGCGTAATCAAGAAGCCCAGCAGAGGGTTGATAACATTGGATAGAGGTTGTATTAATAATACTTGCGCCAGGTGGCATATGTTTTACCGCCGCTTTTGTTATCCAAAACATAGCAAATACATTTGTTGCATATGTTTGGCAAAATTGCTCGGTAGATAAATCGTCTAGCTCTGCAACAAACTGTTGTTTACCTGCATTATTCACTAATATATCGATTGAGCCTAAGTTTTCAATGCTTTGAGCCACAAGTTCGTTACAAAAACTCTCATCAGAGATATCGCCTGCAATTCCCCATGCTTTGCTACCGCTGGCTTTTAAGATATCGAGTGTTTCTTTCGCATCGGCTTCTTCGCTGGCTAAGTAATTAATAACCACATCGGCACCTTCTCTGGCAAATGCAATGGCAACCGCTCTTCCAATGCCTGAGTCGCCCCCAGTGATCAACGCTTTACGACCCTTTAATCTATCGCTACCTACATAGGTATCTTCGCCGTGATCTGCTTTAGGTTTTAAAATTCCATCTAGGCCTGGGTCTGGTTGATCACTGTCTTTTTCGGTCCGTCCCATTTGGTATTGGCTTCTAGGGTCTTGCATCGTAAATTGGTTAGTTGGCATATCAACGTCTCCTTTAACGTAAAGTTTAAGTTGGATTAACTGCATGTAATCACAAAGAGCCTAATGGGATATAACGCAGCAATGCGTGTTACCTATCTCTTTGCTTGGCGGGAATCGACGTAAAAGTGAGTGGTTGTAAAATATTGAGTATAAGTAGCGACTTACTAATGTAGCACTTGCCTTAATTGTAGAGTCAGCTTGTATTGCGCCCACTTTGTATCTCCTTTATGTATTTGCTTGGCCAAAGTTTCATTGACCATTTATATTGAAGGAGCAATAGATATGCCATAGCGTTACATTCAAAATATTAAGCTATGTCACTTATTTTAATGTATTTATTTTTAAACTAGGAAAAGTGTAAGTGGGTAAAATGGGTAAAATGGGTAAAATGGGTAAAAAATGGATAATAGTACCGAAAATGTTACAAGCTGTTTATCGAGCTAGTAAATTAGGCGAGTAAGGACAATGATAGGCTTATAGACAACGCCGTAAAAAACAGCGTTTTTAATTAAAGCTTAGGTGATATCGCCTAAGCTAAAACGAGCATTTACGTAAAAGGGTAGCCAAATTAATGCGGTTTATGTGCATGGTATAAAATGACTAATTACATGTATTAATACACGTAATTAGTAATTGAAATGTAGTGGCAAACGCACCCAGCAATCACAAACAAATGCCAAATAGCATGGCTAAATTGAGTGCTTTTAGCGCTATAAAATAATGTACCTAAGCTATAAAAAATGCCACCGGCCAGTAACCAGTAAAGTGCTTTTACATCAATATTTAAATAAAGCGGGTATACAATCGCGAGTGCAAACCAGCCCATAAGTAAGTAGGTAGCCAGCGATATTTTTTTATTACCATTTTTAACCAGCACTTTATAAGCAACGCCGCTAATTGCTACAGCCCATATAAAGCTAAGCGTACCCCAAGACCAAGCGCCATTAAGGGATAGTAACAAAAATGGGGTGTAAGTACCGGCTATTAATACGTAAATAGCGCAATGATCACACTTTTTATAAAAAGCGCGTATTTTTGGCTGCACACTGGCGTGATAAAGTGTGGATGATAAAAACAATACAAATAAACTAGCCCCATATACAGCGGTGCTAATATAAGCTTTTACGCTGGTGGCTTGTTTAAATAAATCCCAAGTTACAAACACAGCAAAAAATATACCCAGTGCATGGCTTAGTACGTTGAGTTTTTCTTCTTTGCGAGAATAGGGTGCATCTATAGTCATACTAGTCCTACCACTAATCAATTGAACTTGAGTGTACAGGTGTACGCTCAATGTTTCAATGCCATCACTGTTAATGTAAATTAGTCTGGTTACTTTTATTGATTTTAAAAGGAATTAATCGGTTATAGTGTGGTCGTATAGTCACAATCAATTAAGGCACGTTTATCATGAAAAAAGAGCTCAAAGCCGTTTTACTTACTGCCATTGTGTATCCTGGGGCAGGGCATTTTTCGCTTAAAAAGCATTTAATAGGCTGCATTTTTGCAGGTGTATTTACGCTACTTTTGTTTATGACATTAGGTGATATTTTGGCTGTAGCGCAATGTAGTGCAAATGAAATTTTAGCAGGTAAAATCCCAATGACGGCTTCTGGCATTTTACAAGCTGCTCGTAATCCATCAGGTGAATGTGCCCAACTTGGGGAATATAAATACCTTCCTTTAATGGTGGTTATTTGGTTATTAAGTATGGCTGATGCCTATCGGTTAGGTAAAAAAATGAAATTAGCTAAACACGCAAAAGAGTAACGCAGGGAGTTACTTTTAGTTGTGAAGAGTTAAACTTTATTTATTTACTAATAATTAGTCAAAAAATTAAAAAGGTTAGTTAAATTAACTAAGCCTGAATGCTGCATTGCTGTATGGTTTTTAATATAGTCTTTATATATCAATGATTTAATTTTTATTTTTCTGTTGGCACAACCCTTGATTATGTTATTGCGTCTAAACAATATACACAACAAGGAATACCATTATGAAACTTTCAATTAAAATCGCTATGGCAAGTTTATTAGTATTAGGTTCTTCGCAGGTACAGGCGAGTGAAGTGGACTTAGATGTAACTGATATTATAACGCAAAACGTAACAAGCTATATTAACCAAGCAACGGCAGAACTCGAGCAATCAATTTCGCAGAACCTTAGTTTTGATGCCCAAGCAGCTCTTGAGCAATTAGTTAATCAAGCGCAAGAACAAGCTGACGTTACCACGCAGTCTACAATGGCGGTAACTACACAAGTTAAAGCTAAATAAGTGTAAAAGGATAAGACGATGAGCAACGAATTAGGGTTATTTGCACTTATGTTGGCGCCTGTTGTAAGCATGATGAGTGTTTACTATATGGTTCAAGTTATAAAAAGTATGGGCAGTTGGATTAACTTTTAAATAATGGGTAAATAATTCGATTTAGGTAAGCTGATCGACTTAGTAAAAGCGCACGTAAATAATGGCAGTGTAATTTAAAGAAGTAGACTTTATGAAACGTGCGATTTTCCCATTACCAATATTTGTGCTACCTGAAGGCTATACGCGTTTACGTATATTTGAGCCTCGGTATTTAAACATGGTAAAAACCGCACTACAAAATAACGAAGGTTTTGTTTTGTGCACTTACCAGCACGATACGCCATTTAATATTAGCGCTCAGGGCTGCTTAGTCGATATTATCGACTTTGACCAAGACCTTAGCAATATGCTACTCATTGATGTGTACGCTGCTAAAACCGTGCAAATAAATGACGTATATCAAGATGAAAGTGAATTGCGCCATGGCTTATTAAGCGATTGCAATACGCCGTATTGGTACAATGACTCCCACAGTGATATTTCGGCCGATAATCAACGTTTGTCTGATTCTTTGCAGGACATATTTTTAAGCAATCAAGAGCTTTCGAGCCTATACAGGCAAACTAAATTTGACAATTTAGCTTGGGTTGCCGCGCGCTGGCTTGAATTATTACCTATATCTATTGATAAAAAACAGCAACTTGCGTTCGAAAGTAACTTTGCTAACTTACTAAACTTCCTCCATACTGTGATTAACAATGAATTTGCCTAAAATAATGTGATCTGCTTTAAATTGCTTAGCGTATAGATGTGTACAAAAGCATACACGGGATTAATTATTATGGTAAGTCAACAACCTTCACAACGTTGTGAACCTAATACAGGTAAATATACTGCCATGCCAGAAACGCCAAGTGCAGAGCTTATGCAAGCTTTGCTTGATGTAGCTACTTCGCGAGACAAAAGAGCGTTTGCTTACTTATTTGAATATTTTTCGCCAAAAATTAAACGCTTTGGAATAAAGCAGTTTGGTTCAGAGGCACAAGCAATGGAGCTTGTACAAGAAACATTAACCTCAGTTTGGCGTAAAGCGCATTTGTATCATAGCGATAAAGGGGCTGCAACGACATGGGTATATACCGTGATGCGTAACGCTTCATTCGACATGCTTCGTAAAATGAAAAGTAATAAAGAAGAAAACATAAGCGAAGATATTTGGCCACTTATTAACGAATCTCAAGATACAACACTTGAATTTAGCGACCATTTGGAAGACCAGCAAATTAAACGTTACCTAGATAAATTGCCAGCTGCACAGCGAGAGGTAGTCAGAGGCGTTTACTTTCAAGATATGTCGCAAGAGCAACTTGCTCAACAACTTAATATTCCTGTAGGCACGGTAAAATCACGATTGCGTTTAGCCTTGCAAAAATTACGTAATGAAATGGGAGATCAGCATGATTAAACATCACCCTAGTGAATCTTTACTAGCACAATATTGTTCAGCGCAGTTACCTGCATCGTTAAGTGTTGCGGTTTCTATTCACGTTGATATGTGTCCAGTTTGCCAAGCAAAAGTAGCAAAGCTCGAAGCCGCCAATGCAAATGATGTATTTAGTGAGGCGCTTGATGTGTCTAATGAATTAAATCTGAGCAATGATTTACAAACATCAGATTTTGACATCGACCTGTTAGATTTAATCACTGCTGATGCTAGCATTGATGAAGTTTACGAAGTTGAACCAGTAACTGTACAAGTCAATGAGCACAACTATGAATTACCTCGCGCTTTGACACGCATTTCTCATGGGCGTTTTACCCAGGTGGGTAAGCTTGCTCGCTCGCGTGTTGCTATTGATGATGGCCCGCTGCGATCAAGCCTTTTACATATTGGTGCAGGAGGAGAGATCCCAGAGCATACTCATAAAGGCTTTGAGGTAACCCTGTTACTTGATGGTGAGTTTAGTGATGAAGAGGGAAGTTACGTGCCAGGTGACTTTATTTGGCAAGATGGCTCTCATCAGCATACTCCACTTACAAAAGATGGCTGTTTATGCTTTACAGTAGTCAGTAGTGCGCTACATTTTAATAAAGGGCTCAGTAAGTTACTTAATCCTATAGGTAACTTGATTTATTAAGAGAATTTATGCAAACAGACACAATAAAAATAGGTATTAGCGCCTGCTTAGCAGGCGAGAAAGTACGTTTTGATACAGGCCATAAAAAGTCTAACTTTTGTATGGATGAACTTGGAAAACATGTAGAGTACACGCGTTTTTGCCCAGAAGTAGCTGTTGGTTTACCAATTCCTAGGCCAACTATTCGCCAAGTCCGTGTGGGTGATACAATAAAAGTATGTCGCCCAGATGGCACTGGCGATGTTGGGCCTAAGCTAACTGAATACGGTAAAAAAGTAGCTACAGAGCAAGCTAAAAACCTAAGTGGTTTTGTTTTTTGTGCGAAAAGCCCAAGCTGCGGTATGGAAAGAATTAAAATTTATAACGAAGCGGGCACCGGCAACACATCTGAAGGCGTTGGTTTTTTTGCTGAGCAAATAATGAAGCACAATCCATTATTACCTTGCGAAGAAAACGGTCGCTTAAATGACATGCACTTACGCGAAAACTTTGTAATGCGGGTGTACGCTTACAAACAGTGGCAGCTATTAGCTTCTGAACCGCTTACAGTACATAAGCTTACTCAATTTCATTCTCAATATAAGTACTTATTGATGGCTCATAATTATCAAGCCTACCGCGACTTAGGTAACTTACTTGGTACTTACAAAGGTGACGATATTAACGCTTTAGCAGATGAGTACATTCTGGGGTTAATGAATGGCCTTAAAAAGCCTGCATCGCGTAGGAATAACTGTAATACGTTAATGCACTTGCAAGGTTACTTTAAAAAAGATTTATCTAAGATTGAAAAGCAAGAATTGCGTGACGCAATCGATGAATACCGTCAAGGTTTAGTTCCTTTATATGTGCCACTTACTTTGCTAAAGCACCACCTTAAAGTACACCCTAATGAGTACCTAGAAAAGCAGGTGTTTTTTAATCCTTACCCTAATGAACTAAAATTACGTTACGGCATATAATGAATACACTTTTTTGGTTTAGGCGCGATCTGCGCCTTTTTTCTAACGAAGCGCTTATTGAAGCGCTAAATAATGGCGCTAAACAGGCCATTTTTTTTATCTGCGAAAAACAATGGCAACAACACAATGCCGCTCCCATTCAAATTGACTTACTAAAAAGACGTCTTAATTACATAAGTGAGCAGCTTGCGCAGTACGCAATAGAGCTTCACATTATTGATGCACCTTACTTTGCTGATTGTGAAAGTGCGCTTTTATCATTTTGCGATAAACATCAGGTAGAACATGTAATTGCCAATAAAGAGTACGAGTTAAATGAAGTCAATCGCGATGCGCAAATACTCACAAAATGTGATGAAAAAAATATCACGTTTACGCTTTATGAAGGCGATGTAATAGCACCTGTAGGCACTGTTAAAAACCAAAGTAACGAAATGTATAAGGTGTTTACGCCGTTTAAAAAACAGTGGCTTAAACAGTATCAAGATACTCACTTTAGTTTACTACCGTGGCCTTTAAAAAAGCTGGCAGAAGGTAAAAACAATTCACCGGTATTAAAAGGCGATGGTAGCTCAGAAAAATGGCCTGTTGATGATGACAGCTTAGCTACCATTGTTGATAATTTTATTTGCGACAAATTAAGTAGTTACGACGATCAGCGTGATATACCTAGTATCAAGGGCACTTCGGGTTTAAGTCCGTATTTAGCGCTGGGTATTATAAGCCCAAAGCAGTTACTCGTTAATATTCAAAACCGCTACCCAGATATTTTAACTACCTCTAAAAGTAAAACTTTTACTTGGATAAACGAGCTAATTTGGCGCGAATTTTATCGTCATTTAATTGCGCAATTTCCTAAGCTTTCTCGTGGTGATAACTTTAATGAAAAATACAATAGCGTAACATGGCGTAAAAACGAGGCTGACTTTAAAGCCTGGTGCGAGGGAAAAACAGGTTACCCACTCGTTGATGCTGCAATGAGGCAGTTATTTCAAACTGGGTGGATGCATAATAGATTAAGAATGGTGGTTGCTAGCTTCTTAACCAAACATTTATTAATTGACTGGCGAGAGGGCGAATCGTTTTTTATGCAGCATCTTATTGATGGTGATTTAGCCTCTAACAATGGCGGCTGGCAGTGGGCTGCAAGCACAGGCTGTGACGCGCAACCTTATTTTCGCGTGTTTAATCCTATTACTCAAAGTGAGCGCTTTGATCCTAATGGTAAATTCATACGTAAATATTTGCCAGAGCTTGAAAAAGTGCCAGATAAACATATTCATTTTCCTCATGCCTATTTAGCGTCAATAGGGGCGGATAAGCAATGTTACTGGCCGGCAATCGTAGATCATAAAGCAGCTCGCGAGCGTGCAATAGCTGCATTTAAGGGGTGATATGGAAACAGCATTACCGCTAGAAAAATTTGTAGAAATATATCAACAACTCGATAAATCAAACCTGCATTTGCTTAATGATATTTACAGCGAGCAAATTAAATTTAAAGACCCAATGCACGAAATACACGGGCTAAGCGAGCTTACCCGATATTTTTCTAATCTATATAGTAATGTTAAGCATTGTCAGTTTGATATTAGCGACACCTACGAGCGTGATGATAAAGCATTTTTGTATTGGACTATGTATTATGCCCACCCAAAGCTGGCTTCTGGCAAAACTATATCGGTAGAAGGGCACAGTAAGCTGGTTTTTAAAGAAGGTAAAATTATTAACCACCGCGACTATTTTAATGTAGGTGAAATGCTATACAAGCATATTCCCATTTTGGGTGGCATTATAAATTACATAGACAAACGAGCAGGGTAGCGATGAATATTTTAATTACAGGTGCAACCTCAGGTATTGGCGAGCAGCTTGCAATAAAGTACGCAAAGCAAGGCAACACGGTAATCGCTTGCGGTAGAAATCTTGAAAAGCTAGCTGAGCTTGAAAAACACACCAATATTAAAGCGTGTCAGTTTGATGCCACAGACCTTAAAGACATAAAGCAAGCAACCCTTGGGTTTACTGCTTTTGATAAGGTTATTCTTAATGCCGGTAACTGTGAATACGTTGATGATGCCCGTAACTTTGACAGCGCCCTGTTTGAGCGCGTTATTTCGGTTAACTTGCTAGCAATGGGTTATTGCCTTGAGGCTCTCTTGCCAAAAATTAGCACAGGCGGACAACTTGTACTTGTTAGTTCAAGTGTTACCTATTTACCTCTGCCACGCTCAGAGGCTTATGGCGCATCAAAAGCCGGGGTAAGCTATTTAGCGAAAAGTTTAGCAATCGACTTAAACGATGTTGATGTTACTTTAGTGCACCCAGGCTTTGTAAAAACCCCTCTGACCGATAAAAACGATTTCCCAATGCCCATGGCCGTTACCGCAACTGTGGCTGCCGATTACATGATTAAGGGAATTAATAAACGCCGTAAAGAAGTTCACTTTCCTTATCGGTTTACACTTATTTTAAAAGCATTACGAATCTTACCGTTACCACTTTGGTTACGTTTAGCAAAAGGACTAGCCCGTTGAAAAAAATAGCAATAATAGGTTCTGGCGTATCGGGTTTAACCTGTGCTCATTTACTGCATAAACATTACGATATTACCGTATTTGAAAAAAATGATTATATTGGTGGTCATACCGCAACAGTAGAAATATCTGATGCTGGAGTTAAACGCGCGATAGACACAGGCTTTATAGTATTTAATGACCGTACTTACCCGTACTTTGAAAAACTACTCGCGCGCATTGGCGTAGATAGACAAGAAACACAAATGAGCTTTAGTGTTCATAACCAAGCAAGCGGTTTTGAGTACAACGGTCACACTTTTGGCAGTTTATTTGCCCAAAAAAGGAATATATTTAGGCCCAAGTTTTGGCGCTTGTTAAGCGATATAGTTAAGTTTAATAAATTATGTAAAACAATGCACAGCGAGCAAAACTACCCTAAAAATCAAACGCTAGGTCAGTTATTGGATACACACGGCTTTAATGACTTTTTTAAATACCATTACATTTTGCCTATGGGTGCCGCTATCTGGTCAACCAGCATTAAAGAGATGCAAAATGTTGGCGTAGAGTTTTTTGTAAACTTTTTTTACAACCATGGTTTATTAGATATTACAAATAGGCCGCAGTGGTATGTAATTCCAGGTGGTTCCAAACAATATATTAAGCCACTTATCAAAGGGTTTGCAGATCAAATAAAACTAAATACCGATATTGAAACAGTTACTCGTGTAGATGATAAAGTAATTATTACCCTTGAAAATGGCGAACAAGCTGAATTTGATAAAGTGGTATTTGCGTGTCACTCTGATCAGGCACTAGCGTTACTTGGCGATGCTACTGAGCAAGAGCAATCTGTATTAGGTGCAATTCCATACACAGAAAATTCGGTAGTTTTGCATACAGACACCAGTTTGTTACCCGATAGAAAAGCCGCTTGGGCAAGCTGGAACTATTTACTTAATGAAAACACAGATAAAGCAGCCGTTGTAACCTACCAGATGAATATACTGCAGGGTATAGACTCTGATACGCAATTTTGTGTAACCCTTAACCACTTAGAAGGGATTAACAAAGCGGATATATTACGTGAGTTTACTTATCATCACCCTGTGTTTAACGAATCTTCCATTGCCGCACAAAAACTTAAACACACTGTTGATGGCCAAAACAATAGCTATTTTTGTGGTGCTTATTGGTATAACGGTTTTCATGAAGATGGCGTACGCAGTGGGGTTGATGTCGCTAGGCAGTTAGGTGTTGAATTTGAATAGCGCTGTTTACTTAGGCGATGTGAGGCATCGCCGCTTTTCTGAAAAAAGTCATAAGTTTAAATACCCTCTCTACATGATGTGGATTGATTTAAAAAATCCTCTATTGCTTAACAACATTCATCCTATGTTGGGTACATTTGGTTTTAAAGCATTGCGGTTTAACCAAGCTGATTATTTAACTTTACAATCCAACTCAGAGCCACTCAGCATTTTTGAACGTGCACAATGCCAAATAGAAAAATTAGGGGTTAAAGAATCGTTTTCACATATATATATGCTTGGCCAACTTAGGTGTATGGGCATTTATTTTAGTCCTGTAAATTTTTACTTTTACGGTAATAGCGCCGACAACTTTGAATATATGGTTGCCGAGGTGAGTAATACGCCCTGGAATGAGCGCCATTATTATTTGGTGCCCTTACAAAAAAAAGTGAACTTTAAAAAAGCTTTCTCCGTATCACCCTTTATGAATTTAGATATGGACTATCATTGGCAGGTACAACATACTGCTGATAACACATTAATTCATATAGAAAATAAACGTGGAGATGAGTTGTTATTTGACGCGTCTTTACGATTAAAGCGAAGCCAGTTAACTAAGCAAGAAGTTAATAAATTATTAAAAAAATTTCCTGCGATGACTTTGTCTATTTTCAAAGGTATTTATGTGCAAGCACTTAAGCTGTTTATAAAAAGGGTTCCTTTTTTAGGTCATTCAGGAAAACCTTAGTATAGTTAAACTAGCTTAGTTGCGGGTAGTGACAAAATTATAAAGGGTTTAAGATGGAAAAAGTCTCGAGTATAAACTGCCAAGAGCAAACTGGATGGTTTACAAACTTATATAAAAAGTTAGTTACCAAAGCCTTTGCAAGTATTGAAATAGGCCAAATAGTGTTAGTTGAGAACAGTCGCTCAACAGTATTTGGTCATCAGCATTCAGACTTAAAAACCACGATTACCGTTAACGACACTGCCATGTACAAAGCATTTGCTATGTCTGGAAGCGTGGGAGCCGGTGAATCTTATATTCTTGGGCAATGGTCGTGTGATAACTTGACCAAACTTATCGAAATTTTTGCTATAAACCAAAAGCAACTTGATGCATTTGAAAAAAAATTCTCTTTTTTTAGTGGCTTAGCCCACCGATTGAAACATCTTAAAAACAGCAACTCAGAATCTGGGTCGAAAAAGAACATTGTTGCCCATTATGATTTAGGTAATGATTTATATGAGTCATTTTTAAGTGATGAAATGCTGTATTCCTGTGCTGTTTATCCAACAAAAGAGGCAACCCTTGAGGACGCTCAACAAAACAAGTTAAAGCAAATTTGTGAGCAAGTAGAAATAAACGAAGGTGATACTGTTATAGAAATTGGCACAGGCTGGGGTGCGTTTGCCATTTACGCAGCAACTCACTATAACTGCCATGTCACCACAACAACGATTTCGGATGAACAATATGCTTATGTTGAAAACAAAGTTAAACAGTTAGGCCTTGAAAATAACATAACATTGCTTAAGCTCGATTATCGTTTATTAGAAGGTCAATACGACAAGCTAGTATCAATAGAAATGATTGAAGCAGTAGGGCATGAATACCTACCTAGCTTTTTTAAGCAGTGTAACAACCTACTTAAAGAAGACGGTGCAATGCTTATTCAAGCAATTACTATTGGCGATCAGCGTTATCAACATTATTTAAAAAACTCAGACTTTATTCAGCAGTATATTTTCCCCGGTGGTTGTTTGCCTTCAATTAATGAGATGAGCGAGCAAATTAAAAACAATACCGATATGGTTATTCATACTGTTAGCGACATAGGCGCGCATTATGCTAGAACACTCGCTGATTGGCGCACACGCTTTATTGATAACTGGCACACCCTAGACAGTGACAAGTTTGATGAGCGTTTTTACAGGTTATGGTTGTTTTACTTTGCTTACTGCGAAGGCGCTTTTAGAACGCGAGCAACCAGTACCGTTCATTTAACGGCGCGTAAACCACGTTTCACTAGTCAAAATGACGAAATTGCCCTTAATTATTAATTTTGTGCTTTTTCAAACGGTGTGGTTTTTATCGCTGTTTTTAGAAGCCCAATCTGTATTATACACCTCTGTTATTGTTGTGCTTATGTTCGTTTTATCGAAGCAACATAAGCATGACGCGCTGCTCTTAGTCAAAGCTTTACCTATTGCGCTGTTATGTGAATACACGGCTGTACAGTTAAACTTTTTGGAATTTAAAGTATCACCTTTCCCGCTTTGGTTAGCCTTGCTATGGGCTGCATTATTGCTTTGCATAAACACGTCAATGGCGTTTATTACTAAACTAAAATGTTGGCAAGCCTATTTAGTGTGTTTAGCCTTTGCGCCTATTAGTTATTATTCTGGCGCTCAATTTGGCGTGCTTAGTATTTATTCACCTGTTTGGGCATTTTGGCTTCTGTACGGCGCACTTTGGGCTGCAGCCTTTACACTTATACTTTTTATCAACCAAAAAATTAAAGCGTTTTTGAATATTAGCAAGCAATAACAGGAGCTTGTATGATTAATA
This sequence comes from Pseudoalteromonas sp. S3776, assembly GCF_005886915.1. Lineage (NCBI taxonomy): Bacteria > Pseudomonadati > Pseudomonadota > Gammaproteobacteria > Alteromonadales > Pseudoalteromonadaceae > Pseudoalteromonas > Pseudoalteromonas sp. S3776. The sequence continues at coordinate 19,787 of NZ_PNCU01000001.1, forward strand.
CCGCAAAAAAATGTGCAATAACCGCCACAATGATTATGGCAACTTTGTTTACCCCTTTGAGCTTTAGCGAAGAGCAGGCGGATTTTAAAAAAGTGGGCGAGGCGCGTATGGAATATTTATTCTGGGATGTTTACGACGCTACATTATATACCACTTCAGGGACTTACAAACAGGGTGTGCACCCAGTTAAATTTACGCTCACCTATTTGCGAGACTTCGCAGCAAAAGACATTGTTAAAGCGACTAAAGAGCAATGGCAGCATTTAGGTAAAAGTGATTTATCAGCTAAGTATGCTGATAAATTGCTTGTTCTTTGGCCTAACATTAAAAAAGGCGAATCGTTGAGCTTACAAACATCACCAAGCGGTGAGGCTATTTTTTATCATAATGATAAAAAATTAGGTGAGATAACAGACTCACAATTTGCCAATCAGTTTTTAGCTATTTGGCTAAGCCCGAACACCTCAGAGCCAGCACTTAGAAAACAATTATTAGGAAATTAACATGCGCAATATAAATAAATTTAAACAGCTATGTATTTTAATGGCTGCACTATTTTTAGTGAGCTGCTCCGCGCCAAAAGTAGAGCACTACAATAGCAGCACCCCAGAATTTGATTTTAAAGCGTTTTTTAGTGGTGATTTAAAAGCATATGGTGTTGTGCAAGATTATAAAGGCGAACTCACTCGTAAGCTTGTGGTTACTATGAATGCGCGCTGGGAAGGCAACGAGGGCGTTATAGAGGAAGACTTTGTGTATGACGATGGTGAAACACAAAAGCGTATTTGGTATGTCACTCTTAATGACGATAATAGCTTAGTGGGTCGTGCTGATGACGTGCTTGGTATTGCAACCGGTAACAGTGCTGGCAGTGTGTTTCATTGGAACTACAATGTGGCTTTACCCTATGACGGCAGTACGCTTGAGGTAAATTTTGATGATTGGATGTACCTGGTTACACAATCACGCTTGATAAACCGAACGTCTATTGTTAAGTTTGGTGTCGAGGTTGGGGAAGTGACCTTAGTTATCGAAAAAATATAGAGCAGTGTGTTATTTAAAGTGTGCCTTTTGTGTACTTAAATTAAGTTTTAGTTAACCCAACACACTGTATTTTACCGAGAATTATTAAAATTTTACGCATTTTCGAAGTATTTAAGCAAAAAATGCAATTTGCTGTTGCTAACTCCTTAAAAATGCATAAAGATAGGTTTTGCGAAGGCAAAATAATAACGAATAGGAATCTAACAATGAATAAAGCTCAATTAGTTGAAAAAATCGCTACTGATGCAGAAATCTCTAAAGCTGCTGCTACACGTGCACTTGACGCGTTTACTGGCGCTGTAACTTCTTCTTTAAAAGAAGGTAATTCAGTTGCATTAGTAGGTTTTGGTACTTTCTCAGTTAAAGAACGTGCAGCACGTACTGGCCGTAACCCACAAACGGGTGCTGAGATCCAAATCGCAGCGGCAACTATCCCAAGCTTTAAAGCAGGTAAAGGTCTTAAAGACCAAGTAAACCCTTAATTGGCGCTTTACAGAATTTTTTAAAAAAGAGCTATTTAGCTCTTTTTTTTTGCCTGTATTAAAGTAGCGAGCTTACCTAAGTTAAGCTTATTCCCACATGCCTAATTAGGGATTAATGCAGAGCGTTGTAAGGCAAGGCTTAACATAAAAAATCCCCGCTAATTGCTTAGCAGGGATTTAATAAAAACGCTTAAACTTTAATTAATTACGCTTTTAATGCTTTGTCACCACGGCCGATCCCTACAGCACCAGAGCGCACCACTTCAATAATGTCGGTTTCATGGCGTAGGGTGTCTAAAAATGACTCAATTTTGTCTGTGCTGCTCACCAGTTGTAAGCTGTAGCTTTGGCGGCCCATATCTAAAATAGCACCTTGGAATACATCAACAACACGTGTAACAGCTGCACGTGTGGTTTCGTCTTGGGCAAATACTTTAACAAGTAATAATTCACGTTCGATGTGACTCATTTCGGTCAAATCAATAATTTTAAGTACATCTACTAGTTTGTTAACTTGTTTTGTAATTTGCTCAACGATTCTATCATCACCCATAGTAGTAATAGTGATACGCGACAGTGACTCATCATCCGTGGTGCCCACTGTTAAGCTATCTATATTGTAGGCACGCTGTGAAAAAAGCCCAACAATGCGTGATAAGGCTCCTGGCTCGTTTTCTAATAAAATAGATAATATACGACGCATTATGCTTTTACTCCTTTACGTAACCACATCTCATCAATGCCACCTAGTTTGATTTGCATTGGGTATACATGTTCTTTTTCATCAACGTTAATATCTAAAAATACTAAACGGTCATTAATGCTCATAGCTTTATCTATAGCAGGTTGTAGCTCATCTAACGTATCTACTTTTATGCCTACATGGCCATAGCTTTCAACAAGTTTTACAAAGTCAGGTAATGAGTCCATATAGGAAGATGAATGACGCCCACCGTAAATCATATCTTGCCATTGGCGTACCATGCCCAATGAGCGGTTATTCAACGAAACTACTTTTACAGCCAAGTTGTACTGTAAACATGTCGATAGCTCTTGAATATTCATTTGAATTGAGCCATCGCCGGTTACACATACTGACTCTTTATCAGGAAAAGCAAGCTTAACCCCCATAGCTGCTGGTAAGCCAAAGCCCATGGTGCCTAAGCCCCCTGAATTGATCCATTGGCGAGGGTTTTTAAATGGATAATATTGTGCTGCAAACATTTGGTGCTGACCGACATCAGAGCTTACATAGGCGTCACCATTAGTGGCTTTATACACTGCTTCTATAACTGCTTGTGGTTTAATTTTATCGCCATCTGTGTTGTAGCTTAGGCACTTTTGCTCACGCCAGCTAATAATTTGTCGCCACCAATCTTCTTGAGCACTGCGATCAATTTGAATGCTACTTTTATCTATGCCCGCTTGTAGTTGCTCCATTACAGTGGCTAAACAGCCCACAACTGGAATATGGGCTTTAATGGTTTTAGAAATAGAGGTCGGATCTACATCTACGTGAACGATGGTTGCATTGGGGCAAAACTTTTGCACGTTATTGGTTACACGATCATCAAAACGCGCGCCCAGTGCTAAAATCACATCGGCATTTGCCATTGCTTTATTGGCTTCAAGCGTGCCGTGCATGCCCAGCATACCCACGTAATTTGGGTGAATACCTGAAATACCGCCTAAGCCCATTAATGTATTAGTGATAGGTGCATTTAGCGATTCAACTAAGCGGGTTAATTGCTCAGAGGTGTTAGATAAAATAATGCCGCCGCCTGAGTAAATTACCAGTTTTTTAGCTTCTAAAATTGCGGTAACTGCTTTACGAATTTGCTTAGAGTGGCCCTTTGTATTTGGGCTGTAGGTTCTAAGCTCTGTGGTTTTAGGAAAGTTGTACTCAAACTTAATAGCAGGGTTAAGCATATCTTTTGGTAGCTCAACAACAACGGGTCCTGGGCGGCCAGTACTTGCAATGTAAAACGCTTTGGCCAAAATAGCCGGAATTTCTTCAGCACTTCTGCAGTTAAAACTATGTTTTACAACTGGGCGAGAACAGCCAACAATGTCGGTTTCTTGGAATGCATCGTCACCAATTAAGCCTGTAGGTACTTGCCCCGATAAAACAACCATCGGGATTGAGTCCATATAAGCGGTGGCAATACCTGTAATACAGTTAGTTGCGCCAGGGCCAGAGGTAGCAAGTACAACACCCACTTCGCCAGTAGCTCTGGCATAACCATCAGCCATATGGGTTGCGGCTTGTTCGTGACGCACTAAAATATGTTCAATATCTTCTTGTTGAAAAAGTGCATCATATAAATCTAAAACCGATCCACCTGGGTAGCCAAAGATATACTTAACCTTTAACTCTTTTAATGCCTGAACAACTAATTCAGAACCATTATATTCTTGTTTGCTCATCCTCATTCCTCTGTGCGCTGTTTATGCATAAAAAAACCCCCGCGTAATGCGAGGGTTTTTAAAAAGCAATTTCACTTTTTAATACATCCCCGCTGGGCTTATCACTAAGACCACTACGAGTACGATTAAAAGGTGAAGTTGTTTTTTCATAATTGTCACTTTATAAAAAGCAAAATGCTGCTTTAGATTAAAAATTCTATATGGGGTTATTTTTAAGGGTTTTACGTGCTCGTGTCAACCTTGAAAAGGTTTTTTTGGATTAAAATTTCAAATTAATTTATTTTAATACTAAAAAATTGCACGGCATTTGTAGTTACATAAAAAATATGAAGAAATTATGCTAATTTTCCTGAGTAAGCATAGTAAGTGAATAGCTGATTTGAGCACTGTGCTTAATACATATATTAGGTATGATAGAGCAATAATTTATCTGGGGAAGATACAGTGAAAAAAATAATAGGGCTTGGCTTATTCCTTTGCAGCCTAAATCTTACCGCAGCAAATACCAGCGCGCATGACCCAGGTATTATTAACAAACAAAGAATAGAGTATTGGTTAAATAAACGCGCTGATACCCAACAAACCACTAACAAGCCAACGGTTGAAAGCTACTTAGCGAGTACTGCACGTTTTAGCCCTTTACAGCTAAAATCTATTTCGGCTATGAAAGCCCGCTTAACCGCTAAGCAAGCCAATAAGCAGCTGCAATATGCAAGTGCGGCTAGCCCTAACAACGGGCTAAATGAAGTTAAAGTGCTGGCTATTTTAATTGATTTTCCTGATTTAAAGCATGATGACAATCAGCTTGTTGATGCTGATACCGACATGTACTACGAAAACTATACAAAGGAGCATTACCAACAATTACTTTTTAATAAAGGTGGTTTTGCGGGGCCCAATAACGAAATGCTCAGCAGCGTATACGATTATTATTACGACGCATCAGGTACTAGCTTAACGTTTAGCGGGCAAGTATATGGATGGGTTAGGGCAGATAGCAATGCAAAAACTTATGGAGAGCGAGTAGGTAGCACACGCGATATAAATGCCCCTGCACTGATAAAAGAAGCGGTAGAAAAAGCCACTGCACAATTTGATATTGATTTAACGCAATATGATCTAACAGATTTAGATGATATTGACGGCGATGGCATAATCAACGAGCCGAATGGAATTATCGACCATGTTATGGTTTTTCATTCCAGTATTGGTGAAGAATCCGGTGGAGGCTATTTAGGCGTTGATGCAATTTGGTCTCACCGCTACTACGTATTTGATGAAAACAGTGAACCTGTCAGTATTGCGGGTAGTAGCGTTAAGTTATCGGGTTATACGATAAACCCAATAGATGCCAGCATAGGTGTAGTTGCGCATGAATTTGGTCACGACTTAGGGTTAGCAGATGAATACGACTTACAATCAAATACCGTGGGTGAGCCTGTATCGTCTTGGTCAATAATGTCTACTGGTAGCTGGGCTGGCGGGCCTCGGGGCTCAAAGCCCGTTATGTTTAGTGCACAGGCGCTTGAGTATTTACAAAACAGATATAAAGGCAATTGGGTGAACCAGCTTAATTTAACCATGGAGGAAGTGAACAGCCAGCCTCAGCAGTCACTTGTTTATACTAGCTCACTTTCTCAGCAGCAAAGCCAAATTAAAGTGACACTTGCGCAGCAGCTAGAAAAATTTAAACCCCCGGTAGAAGGTGATTTTCAATTTTACTCTGGTACAGGTAATAACCTAACACACACGCTCACACAAACTGTGACCTTACCTGAGGCGGCTACACCACTGACACTTAGCTTTTTAGCTTACTACAGTATTGAGCGCGATTATGACCTTGTACAAGTAAAGGTAAATCAAACTCCTTTAGCTGGTAATTATACAATCGAGACAAATCCTTATTATGGCGATATAGGCCCGTATATAAGTGGTGATTCGTTTTTACATGCTGATGCGCAGCAACCTAATGGGTTTTTAATGCATGAATTTGATTTAACACAATATGCAGGACAAACCATTACACTAAGTATTGAGTATATTACCGATGCAAACACACAGTATTATGGATTTGTAGCCGATGATTTAAAAATAACACACAACAATACTGTGATTTGGCAAAATAACGCAGAGCAGTCAGAGTCTACCTTAGCGTTAAATGGTTTTAGCCGCGTGAGTAGTTATATTTACGCTAAAGCAGCCCACTATTATTTACAGCTACGTGCACACAAAGGTGTGGATGCCGGCTTACAAGCAGAGCAATATTCACCGGGGGTTTTACTGTGGTATAGCAATAGTGCACTGAATAACAACAACACAACTGAGCACCCTGGCGGCGGTTTTAACTTAGTGGTTGATGCGGATCAAAAGCCAATTTTTCGCGGTACAAGTAGCAGTACACTTGCAGATACACCTATACAAGTACGCGACGCTGCATTTAGTTTATATCAGCAAAGTGCAGGTTTAGGCGATCAAGACTTAGCGGCCATTAGTGAGTTTAATGATCATTTTGATTACAGTTTTTCGCAGCAGGCTGAATCAGGGGTGGTGCTTACTCCCCAGGGGTTTAACTTTGAAATAGTCAGTCAACATCCTGAAAGTGAAACTGCAGAGCTTTTACTCAGCTATGACGCGCTACAACAAATAACCACTACAATAAACGAGGCAACTGTTAGCTTTAAGGCAGCAGGTTTAAAGTTGACCCCCACAGATACATTTTTATGGGATTTTGGTGATGGGCAAATGAGCACTGATCTAAGCCCTACACATACCTATGCAGATTACGGCACCTATAGCGTGACCTTTTCGGCAACGGGTGAGACGGCTACGCAAACACAAACTACACAAATTACCATCACAAAGCCGCTAGAAATAGAAAGTTTAGCGTATCAGTTAAGCGGTGCGACTTTATCTGCTCAAGCAATCGTAAGTGGCGGTGAAGCACCTTACAACATACGCTGGCTTATAGATGGTGAACCTGTATCGCAAACTGAAAACCTAGATTACCAATTTAGCTACTCTGGAGATTACACCCTCGCGTTAATAGTAACCGATACGCAAGGGATAAGTGTTAGCCAACAAAAGGCTTTGAGTGTTAACGTACCGCTGCAATTAAGTACACGCCAAACGACAAATAACTTAGCGGTTCAATTTAATAGTTCACCATTAGGGGGGTCTGGTAATTATACGTATAGCTGGGATTATGGTGATAGCAGCCCACTAGGTACAACGCAAAACCCAAGTCATAATTACCAAAGTGCAGGTAGTTATACAGTAAAACTTGTGCTCACAGACAGTCAAACAAATGAAGTTATAAGTAGTGAGCTAACAGTCTCAGTACAAGAAGCGCAAAGTGAATCGTCATCAAGTGGTGGGGCAATAGGTTATTTAATTGCGCTATTAGTGATAAGTGGGTTTCATCGGCGCATGAGCAATCATGTTTAATCATTTTTTGGATTAAAACGATTCGACTTAACTGCCTAAGAACTTAATACAAGAAGTATAAAAAGTGATGCTCGTGGTATTGAAATTCCTTTATAATTAATGCCTTAGTTATGCCGCGTAATGTAATTAGCTAAGGTTAAAATACAAAAAAGCCAGCAAGATGCTGGCTTTTTAGACTTAAAACAAGATTTACTTTGTTAAATTATAAACGGTCGATTACTGATTGAGTGAAATCAGTTGTACCGTGGCTGCCGCCTAAGTCACGTGTTGTGCGATCGCCAGATTTAATTACATCCGCTACTGCGCTGCGAATACGCTCAGCCGTGTCGCCCATATTTAAGTGCTCAAGCATCTGGATAGACGCTAAAATTACAGAAGTAGGGTTTGCTAGGTTTTTGCCAGCAATATCTGGTGCACTACCGTGTACTGCTTCAAAAATTGCAGCGTCTTCACCAATGTTTGCACCTGGTGCCATACCTAAACCACCTACTAAACCAGCACAAAGATCTGATAAAATGTCGCCAAATAAGTTAGTTGTTACTACAACGTCAAACTCTTCTGGTGTCATTACTAGCTTCATACATGTTGCATCAACAATCATTTCAGTTGACTCAATTTGCGGGTAACGCTCAGCAACTTCACGTGCAACTTTTAAAAATAAGCCAGAGGTAGATTTTAAGATATTTGCTTTGTGTACTGCGGTTACTTTTTTACGGCCTTCACGTACTGCTAACTCATAAGCAAAGGTGATGATTTTTTCAGCGCCTTCGCGAGTAATTACAGATTTAGCTTCTGCTTCGTTACCGTCTTCGCTTACTACTTGGCCTAAACCTGAGTACATACCTTGGGTATTTTCACGAATAGTAATGATATCGATATCATCGTAACGTGCTTTAGTACCAACAAATGATTTAACAGGGCGCACATTCGCGTATAAACCAAACTGCTTACGTAATGTTACGTTAATAGACGTAAAACCTTCACCTACCGGAGTCGTTAAAGGACCTTTAAGGGTGATTTTGTTTTTAGCGATTGTATCAATTGTTTCTTGAGGAAGTAGCTCGCCAGTTTTTTCTAGTGCAGCAAGGCCTGCATCAACAAATTCATAATCAAAATCGCAACCTGCGGCTTTTAATATTTCAAGTGCTGAGTCGATAATGCTCGGACCGATGCCGTCGCCTTTGATCACTGTGATGGTTTGTTTGGCCATTGACTTTTCCTTTAAAAGAATAAAAAACGCACATAAATTATTACTAATAATAGTAACTGCTTGTTAGGTCATTTATGTGACGTATGTGGATATATTTTGAGGGCGCATTTATACCAACTTATCGCCCATTTTGCCAGTTTATACTATAAATACAGGGTATAACCTGTGCTTATAGTCAGCATAAGTGACTTAAATGCTGTTATATAGCGATAAGCCTTGCAGTTGCGCAAAAAAATCATCCTCAGATTTAAAGCCTTGTACTTTTAGCTGCGCATTTAAAGTTTGTTTTTGCCAAGAAGTTAAAGGCAGAGCGGGTTTGAAAACACTTTGCGCCACAACCTTTAAACTAATCCATAATTTGTGCTGCTCATTTAGCTCTTTTTTGGGGTGTTGCTCAGCATCGAGCAGTGGCTTAGTCCATGGGTTATCACTCAGTAGCTGTGCTAATTCAGTATTTAAATGCTCATTATTAATCGTTTCAACCCCAAAAAAGGCGGCTAAGGGTGCGCTATAGGTTTGGTTAGGCGCGCTATTTATACATACTTTTGCACAAAGCTGCGCACTACAATGGGTTAATAAGTAGTGCACGTAACCATAGATAGGCAAAGCTATTTGTTCAAATTGCTGTTTAGGGTTATTACTTACCATTAAAGCTAAAATACGAATAAAGCTGTTAAGTTTATTCAGTACAATGTGTTTGTGCGGATGATGCGATGTATCCACTAATTGCTCAAATATAACCCGCTGAATAATCGCCGGTGCATTATCGTACCCGACCATCGACAAGCTATGGCGTAAATCTTTGGCGGCTTGGTGCTGGTTGTTATAGGGCCTGACTGCTTGGCAGAGCTTTTGTGCTATTTCATTAAAAGGGGCCAGTAACTTATCTAAGCCTTTAAAACTGTATTCATGCGCTACTTTTATATGGCTCACTAATGCGATTAATTCGGCCTTAGAACTTATTTTCGCTGGCGTTTTACGTACTAAGTGCTCATTATTCCAGGCTAAAAATAATACCCGTTTATCTTTACATAGCCATTGCAGTGGCTGATCTTTAAGTGAGGTTTTAACCTTGTACCATGCTAGTTTTTGCTCATTATTGGCATTAATAAGTATATGTTTATTAGTCTCATCACTTGCGAGATAAACCATTGCTTGGTCGCTGTAAACAATTTTACTGCCTGGAAGGTGTGGGCCTATATGCGCTATTAAATCTTTAACTAACCTTTGCGCAAATGGGTTAGTTGTTTTGACATATAATTCACCCAGCGCTTTATAAAAATTTAATGGATTCTTTTTGGGTGTATAAGTGATGTTCATCGCTATAATATTACTCAATGCACACAAGGTTATGGCATTGTCGTATAGCATGATGTCGCTGCTACTCAATAAAGCTTGTTTATATTTATTTAATTTAGCCAACATACGCACGCTATTTTGAGTAGGGTGCTGCCCACTGAGCAGCATTTTTGCTGCTAGCTGATGGCGAAAACGCCATATTTTTTTATCGCTGAGAGTAAGCATTTGCTGCTGCGAAATTTTATTATGCTGTGCTACAACACAGCAATGCTCTACCAAAGCAACGCCAATATAAAGCTCTGTTAGTTCGTCATCAAACTGTTGGCTAGCGCACAGCGCTGTGCTAATAACACATTGGTTAATAACGAGGTTTGTAGCAAAGTCGTAGTGGCTGGTGTACAAACTTAAACGCGCTTGTAACGCATGCGGGTGTTGCTGATATAAAACACGATAGTGCTGGGCTGTTTGCACAACAAGCGGATAAAGATGTTGCCACTGCGTTTTGTCATTATAAATAGTCAGTATTTGCTGTGTGTTATGCAGTAACCGCACTAACTGTTTTGAAATAGGCTCATCCATTGGCCATCACCTGATCTTTTCCTGGTAAGTTGTATAGGCGCTGGGGCCCCATAAAAATAACTCACCATTTTTAAATAATAAGCCGGTGCATTCATCCATTGTGGTTATGCCATCTGAAGTTTGGTGCTGAGTACGGTAAAAAACAATCTGCCATACTTGGTCTTTATTGCGCTTGGCATAAGTTAAATCTGGGCTGCCTAAATAATCGAGTACACTGTTTAACGTAACTGCCTCATCAATTGAGAGCTTTTTGATGTAGCGTTCATTAAAGGCCTCACGGTCTTGCCAAATCATTGCTTGCGGGTCATCTTTATAAAAGGTGATCACTAAAGTCGCAATGAGCGCGTATAATCCTAGCCCTAATATTAAGTACCTTATAAACTTTTTAATCATTTTTCACTCATGCTCGCAACAATATTGAGAGTATAAATTGTGAGCTTAAACAGTGCTATCAACATGCGACTAATGTAACCTTAGCTGCTTTAAACTAAAGCCTAGCTGTATATCTGTACGTAAAGTGACTAATTGTTTAGAAATAACATACATGTCTTTTTGCTCAACTAACTTTTTTTGAATACTGCTTGATAGGACGTCGTCTTCTATGGCGCTATCTATGCTTTCGTAGGTATTTACAATAAGTTGAGCCGATTTAGTCCCTATGCCCTTAACGCCGGGTACATCGTTAGTTTTATCGCCAGCTAAGGCCCAAAAATCAATTAACTTACTTTGCTCAATGCCAAAACGCTGCTCGATGCTGTTGTTATCTAGGTAGCACTTTTTAAAATAATCGTACACACAAATATAGTCGTTCAAAAAGGGTAAAAACCCCTTATCGGTAGAAACAATAGTACTGTTTATTTTATTTTTAGCAGCTTTGTCGGCTAAGGTGGCTATGATATCGTCAGCTTCATCGTTAATCGGTTCAAATACAACGATACCCGTTTGCTCTATAGCTTGTTTAAAATTGTGCAATGCATTTTTGAGCGTGTCAGGCATGGGGGCCCTAGAGTGTTTATATTGCTTATAAAAGTGATAGCGCCAGCTTTTATCGCCATCAAAAACAGCGATAGCGTGAGTGGCATTTGTTGACTGTAAAAGCTTTTTGCACGCGTGTGCAACGCGGGCACAACTGGCCTTTAGCATGTGCTCTTCACTATGGTGTGTTTGGTTAGCATCAACTGCGTAAATGCGCCTAATTAAATTAAGCGCATCAATTAAAAGTAAATGGGGTTTCAAATAGTCAAACTCATGCTTTTATTTCATAACAAGGGACGTACTTACTACCGGGTAACTTCATACGACCTTGGTCTACAAATGCCTGTAATAGTTTATCCATATCTTTCATTAACTCAGGCTCACCGCTTAACACATAGGGTCCGTGTGCTTTTATGGCGCGTAGGCCCTCATCTTTTACATTGCCAGCAACAATACCTGAAAACGCTCTACGTAGGTTAGCCGCTAAATGTTGCTTAGGCTGTTCTAGGTGTAAATCTAAACTGGCCATGTTTTCGTGCGTAGGTGCAAAAGGTTGCTGAAAGTCGTTATCGATTTTAAGTGTCCAGTTAAAGTAGTAGGCATCTCCTTGGCTTTTACGGTAATTACGCACACTTGCCATAGCAGATTTTAATTTTTGCCCTACTAGCGCAGGATCATCAATGATCACTTCAAACTTATCAAGGGCTTCTTTGCCTAATGTTAGCTCTACAAACTTACATAACTCGCTAAAGTACGCTTCGCTTTCTTTAGGGCCAGTTAAAATAACAGGCAAACACTGTTTTTCGTTATCTGGGTGCAGCAAAATACCTAATAAATAAAGTAACTCTTCTGCAGTACCTGCACCACCAGGAAATATAATAATTGCGTGCGCCGTTCTAATAAATGCTTCAAGGCGCTTCTCAATATCGGGTAAAATTACCAGCTCATTTACAATAGGGTTTGGCGGCTCTGCGGCAATGATACTAGGCTCAGTTAAACCAAGATAACGGTTTTCGCTAATGCGCTGTTTAGCATGGCCAATAGTGGCACCTTTCATCGGGCCTTTCATCGCACCTGGGCCGCAGCCAGTGCATATATTTAAACCACGTAAACCAAGCTCGTAACCTACTTGCTTAGTGTATTTGTATTCTATTTCGTTAATTGAATGTCCGCCCCAACATACAATCATATTTGGCTCACTGTTAACACGCAGTGCGCCGGCGTTTCTAAGCATATCAAATACCATATGGGTAATGGCTTTTTGCTGTTTAAGATCTTTTTCGTATTTTTGGCAAATAAATAAAATATCGCGGATCACCGAAAAAATATGCTCGTGAATACCGGTAATTATTTCACCATCAACAAAGGCGGTTTCGGGAGGATTTTCTAACTCAATTTTAATGCCACGCTCGCGACTGACTAGGCGTATATCAAAGTCTTGGTATTTGTCGTAAATTTCATTACTAGCATCTGTGTGGCTGCCTACGTTTAGGACGGCTAAGGCACAGTTTCTAAAAAGTCGATAACGTTCACTGGCTGAAGATTGCTCTAATAAATCAACTTCCAATTGTGACAGTAAATCTAAAACCCCAGTCGGGTTTAACTGTATTAACATCGGCATTCTCCTTGTTGCTTAAAATGTAAAAACTGCATGTCATTTACTTTAGCACTCAAGCTAATTGAGAATTATGACATTATTTACTCATACAAAGGCGATCCCGACCCGTTTTTTTTGCTTCATAGAGGGCGTCATCTGCTCTGTCGAATGCTTTGAGCGGTGTATCGCCTTTTTTAAATTGTGTAGCGCCTAACGAAATGGTGATTTCTATTTCTTTTTCTCTAAATTTAAAAGGAATATTTTTAATCACTTTTCTAAGTTTTTCAAGCGGCTGCGCTGCGTTTAACAACGAAAGCCCAGGCATTAGTAGTACAAATTCCTCTCCGCCGTAGCGGGCTATAAAATCAGACTGCCGGACTGATTTTTGCAGCGCCTTTGCAATAACTTGTAAGGTTATATCGCCTGCAGTATGACCAAACCTGTCATTAATTGACTTAAAGTGATCCACATCAATAACCACTAGGGTAACATCCGAAGCCTGCACATTAAATAAGTGAAGCTCATGGTTGTAACGCTCATCAAAGGCTGCTCTATTTGGAAGTTTTGTAAGGCTGTCGAGTAAACTTTTAAAGCGTTGCTCGTTTAGGCGTTTTTTATATTTAGTTAGTTTGCCTTCTAAGCTGCCAATTCGATCGTTTATTTCATCAAAACTGGCAATCAGAGTTTCGCGGTCTTTTCTTTCTAGCTGCTCTTTAGCAATAAAGTCTTTACTGAGTGATCTTAGCTCGTTGTCTACTAATTCTTTTAATGAGGAAATAGACGTAGCCGATTGGGTTTGCTCGTTTAAGTGCTTTATTTTCCCTTCAATACGTTTGTTGAGCGTATCGAACTCTTCACCCATTGATTTAGAGTGCTGGCTGGTAGATACAATAGATGAGTGTAACTCTTCTAATGTTTGGTTAAGCGAGACTAAAAAGCTTTGTGCCGATTGGCGCTCTTTACTGATATTTTTAACCACAACGCTAATTATATTTAAAGCGGCTTGCAACAGTGCTTCTACATTATCGTTTTCGGTAATCGCATTTTTTATTTGTTTAATTTGTTCAGTCGATTCATCCTCTAATACCAGCTCATTTGCAAGCTCTAATAACTTTTTAGCCATACGAGGAGAGGCATTAGCGCTTGTTTCATCCGAGGCTGATAGCTTGCTCTGTAAAGCATGATGATAAAAGTTTATTAGCTGATTTAAAATCGGAATGTAATCGTGCGTAGACTGTACATTATTAATTTCGTGGTCGAGTAAATGTCTTAAGGTGCGACGGGTATCGTCTGGCAAGCCTTTGGTTTTTTGTAAAAGCTTACCGGCTGTTTGTACGCTCGAAAACAGCTCTCGTTGATGGGCAGCTTGTAACGTTTCTTGGTTTTGTAATAATAATAATATGTCATCTATTAAAGGCGATAATACTTCAAACCCAACACCTTTATTTAGCGAATTTCTAAATTTAGCGAGTTTATTATCAAGCTCAATATCAAGCCCTTTGCAGCTTAAAGACAGCTTTGCAGTTAGATTTGATAAAGTATCAACTTGGAGCTTACGCGCATTTTCAATGGCTATCCTTGCTTCAATTGCTTGCTTTAACTTTTTATCTACAGCGTTAGAGTTTTCAGACACCTAAGCATACCGCCATCGTATTAATTACATTACCTTCAGTTTACAACAAAATCATATTAAGTGTAGTTATCTAATTAAAAACTTAGCATTTTTACTTAGACCCTGCATGTAAACTGAGCTATTAGGTTGTTTATCGTTTTTAATTCACTTTTAATTTATGCCTTGTTAGGCTTATTTCAAATAATAAGTAACTTTGAGTCATTATGAAAAAGCGTTTTGTCCTGTCTATGTTAGCGGCCTGTTGTGCTGCCCCTGCGTTAGCTGATGTTAACTACTCATTAAGTATTACACAGCCTCAACACCATTTAGGCAATGTAAGTGTAGAATTTCCAAAATCGGCGCAATCGCATATCGATGTTAAATTGCCTGCATGGCGCACTGGGCGCTACGAAATATTAAATTTAGCTAATGGGGTACGTTATTTTGCGGCCACAGACGACAATGGCAATGCATTAAAATGGGAAAAAATTAACCACAGTACATGGCGTGTGCACTTAGTTGAGCCAACACAGGTGAATATTGATTATCAAGTATATGCAAACGAGTTAGGTAAACGTGCACGCCACATAGACGATAGCCATGCCTTCATTGATGCATCTGGCTTTTTTATGTTTAGTGAATCATTTCGCCAAGAACCTGTTACCGTAGATTTAAAGGTGCCTAAAGCGTGGCGCTCAGTATCAGGCATGGAAAATGCGAGTAATAAACACAGTTTTAAAGCCGCAGATTACGATGTACTGGTAGACTCACCAATAGAAACAGGAATTAACAAACTTCATAAATTTGAAGTAGATGGCCGCCAATACGAGTTAGTTATATGGGGCGAGGGCAATTACGATGAGCAACTAATGCTGACTGATTTAAAAAAATTGGTGACCACTGGCAATGTTATTTGGAATAGCTACCCGTATGAGCGTTATGTATTTATGGTCCATGCTACATCAGGTGCTGGCGGGGCAACTGAGCATTTAAACTCAACCATTATACAGCGCTCAAGAGATCGGTTTGGTAGTCGCGAAGATTATTTAGGCTTTATAAGTACCGCCGCGCATGAGTTTATTCATACCTGGAATGTAAAAGCCTACCGTCCTAAAGGGTTGGTACCTTATGATTACACTAACATGAACTACTCAAATTTATTATGGATTTCGGAAGGTTCCACTAGCTACTTTGAAGATCACTTATTGGTGCGCTCTGGCATAGAAACCACCGATGAATTTTTTAAAGTGATGAGTAAAACCATCAACCGTCATTTACAAACACCAGGGCGAGAAGTACAAAGTGCCAGCGAAACAAGCTTTGATAAATGGATAAACCAAGGCGGTGACCACGCGCGAAATTACAGCACCAATATATATTTAGAAGGCTCATTGCTTTCTATGTTGCTTGATATACATTTATTAGAAACAACCAAAGCAAAAGTTAACTACCGCCAAGTACACAATGCTTTATACAATAAGCACAGGTTACCACAGGGATTTACTGAGCAAGATGTACTTACCATATTAAAAGAGCTCACAGGTGAAGACTACACAACGTGGTGGCACGATAACGTAAGCACCCCAGCTGATATAGATTTTGATGCGTTATTGGCCAAAGTTGGCTTGAAACTAACCCGCCCCGAGAACGCTAAGCCAATAGCAAGTATTGATGCCACTGCAAAAAATAGTGGTGAATTATTAACGCTTACTCATGTGCGCAGAGGGGGCGCAGCATGGCAAGCTGGTTTAACTACTGACGATAAAATTGTGGCGGTTAACAAGCAACATGTAGGGAAAGATTTAAAATCGAGCTTAGAGGTGTTTAAAGCGGATGAAAAGGTGACTATTGATTTTATTCGCCGAGATGCACTTCAATCAACAACCCTGGTTTTATCGCAGGATTATGATAAACCTAAAAAGGTGGTTGCTGATAAAAATGCCAATTTATCTCAACGCGCCTTATTTAAGGCGTGGGTCGGGGTAGAGCACCCAGCTAATATGTAAGCTAATTAACTGTAATAACATTTAAAAAGGAGCTTTGGCTCCTTTTTTTATACCTTTTGCAAAGGTATATCACTTAAAAACCAACCTAAAAGTGTTAATTTAAAAAGTACGTCCTATTATTTAGTTAATAAGTTCTTTAGGTATCGTATAAATGAAGTCATTAAAAACGGTTCAAACACTGTCACACCAATTTGTACTGAACGATCCGCTTCATCAGTTATTTGATGCGATACACAGTATTTCTGTTCAAGGATACGATGAGCAACGACGCGTTATTTACTGGAATAAAGGCAGTGAGCTGCTTTATGGCTACACAAAAGAGTATGCAACTGGAAAAAAACTAGAAGAATTAATTATTCCGCCCCCAATGCAAGATGCGGTTATAGATGCCCATAGTGAATGGCTTATAAATGATATAGAGATACCTGCCGCAGAGCTTACATTAGTTCATCAAAATGGGGGCAATGTAACAGTGTTTTCAAGCCATGTTATGTTTACAAATCAACATGGTGTAAAGCAAATGTACTGCATTGACATAGATTTGAGCGAGGTAAAGCAGGCACAAGCACAAGCCATGGATAAACAGCAGATGCTTGAAAAAGTATTTGAAGCTATCCCTGACCTTTATTTTTTGCTTAAACCCGAGGGTACCATAGTTGATTATCATGCTAATGATATTAGTAACCTTCATTTACAACCAGAACAATTTTTAAATAAGTCGATGTTTAGTGTGTTACCCAAAGGCGTAGCTAAAATATTTGAAGAAAATATTAAAGACCTTTTAATTAATAAAGGCATTGTATGCTTTGAATATGAACTTTTAGTCCCAAAAGGCGTGTTGTATTTCGAAGCGCGAGTGAGTTATTTACATCATTCAGACCAAGTAATGCTGATAATTCGCGACATAACAGAGCAGCATGAGTCAAACAAACTTATACGTAAACAAGCCTATTACGATAGCTTAACGCTACTTCCTAATCGTTTTTATTCTTTAAAACGACTAACTCAGCTAATTAACACTGCGAGCGAAAAAAATACTTTAGCTGCTGTTATTTTTATCGACTTAGATGACTTTAAAAAAGTAAACGACACACTAGGACATGAAATTGGCGACTCATTACTTATTAGCGCTGCGGATAAACTTAGCCAAATAGTTAATGTAAACGCGACCGTAGGCAGATTAGGAGGTGATGAGTTCATTATTTTACAACCAGATCTGAAGAGTAAAAAACAAGTTGATGAGATTGTTACACGCTTACTAAAAAGCTTTAGAAATCCCTTTGAAATAGATGGCCGCGAGCTATTATTAACACTGAGTATTGGCGTGGCTTTATACCCAGATAATGGGGGAACGGCCTCCGATTTATTACGCCATGCAGACACAGCAATGTACCAAGCAAAAGCACTTGGCAGAAATACCTACGCTTGTTTTACCAACGAGATGAATACAGCTATAAAAAGGCGTTTAGCAATCGAAGAGCAGATGCATGTTGCATTAGAAAAAAACGAATTTAAATTGTATTTTCAACCTAAATGCAATGCTAAAACACATAAAATAATCGGAGCAGAGGCATTACTACGCTGGGACAATAATGTGCTTGGTAAGGTTATGCCCGATGAGTTTATTCCGTTAGCAGAGCAAACAGGTTTAATTATTCCCATTGGCAAGTTTGTTATTGAGCAGGCATTAGCATTTTTAACACGGTGGCAGGCAAGCTCTCAACAAAACTACAGCATGGCTATAAATTTATCACCAAGCCAGTTTAGAGATTCAGAGCTATTAAGTTTTATAGAAAGCACGTTAGAAAAAACTGGCGTGAGTGCGAAAGATGTTGAGCTTGAAATTACCGAAGGTGTGCTAATGAGTGTACAAACAAATATTACAGAGTCTTTGCATGCACTTAATAAGCTAGGTATTAAACTATCCATGGATGACTTTGGCACAGGTTACTCATCACTTAGCTATTTAAGACAATACCCGTTTGAGGTATTAAAGATAGATCGCAGCTTTATCTGTGGTATTACCGAAAACAAAGAAGACTACAGCTTAGTTAAAGCCACCATTGCAATGTCGCATAGTTTAGGCTTAAGTGTGGTCGCTGAAGGCGTAGAAACATCGGCACAACAACAATTACTTGCTAAGCTAGACTGCGATCTGATTCAAGGTTACTACTTTAGCAAACCGCTGCCCGCCACGCAGTTACTATGTTTTAAAGGTTGAGGTATTTAAATTTAATCAGTTCAACACCCTTTAATATATTTCATGTGCATTTTATAACCTAAAAATGCTAGGTTTAAGAAACACAATATTAAAGGATATAAATATGAAACTAGAGTCATTAGCACTGCACCATGGTTACGAGTCTGAAGAAACCACTAAATCTGCAGCGGTGCCTATTTACCATACCTCATCTTACACGTTCGATAACACACAGCATGGCGCTGATCTATTCGACTTAAAAGTACCAGGCAATATCTATACTCGTATTATGAATCCAACTAATGCCGTGCTTGAACAGCGTATTGCCGCAATGGAAGGGGGCATTGGTGCACTTGCGGTCGCCTCGGGTATGGCAGCTATTACCTATGCCATTCAATGCTTGTGTGAAGTTGGCACTAATATTGTGAGTACCAGCCAAGTATATGGCGGTACATATAACTTATTTGCTCATACGTTACCGCGCCAAGGTATTGAGGCTCGTATGATTAAAGCTGATGACTTCAAGGCATTTGAAAAGGCCATTGACGATAATACTCGCGCAGTATTTTGTGAGTCAATTGGTAACCCAGCTGGGAATATTGTTGATATTGAACGGCTAGCAAAAATTGCACACAGTAAAGGCGTGCCTTTGATTGTTGATAATACCGTTGCTACTCCGTATTTATGCCGCCCATTTGAACTTGGCGCCGATATAGTGGTTCATTCACTGACCAAGTATATAAACGGACACGGTACAGCTATTGGTGGAATGATTGTCGATTCTGGTAAATTTGATTGGAAAGCCAATGCCACACGTTTTGCAATGATGAACCAGCCTGACCCGTCGTATCACAACGTGGTGTATACCGATGCCTTTGCTGAAGCGGCTTTTATTGGACGTTGTAGAGTCGTGCCACTTAGAAATACGGGCGCGGCGCTTGCCCCTAAAAATGCATCTGACATTTTAATTGGCCTTGAAACTTTAGGCTTAAGGATGGACCGCCACTGCGAAAACGCTCAGCAGTTAGCAGAGTTTTTAGAAAGTCATCCAAAAGTGCTTTGGGTTAATTACGCAGGGCTTAAATCAAGCCCGTATAATGCAATGAGCCAAAAAATTACCAGTGGTAAAGCATCCGGTATTTTAAGCTTTGGTATCGCGGGCGGCCTTGAAGCAGGCACGCGCTTTATTGATGCACTAAACATGATTTTACGCTTAGTAAATATTGGCGATGCCAAGTCGCTTGCGTGCCATCCTGCGTCAACTACACACCGCCAATTAAACGATGAAGAGCTGGCTAGTGCAGGCGTAAGCCGTGATTTAATTCGCTTATCGGTAGGGATTGAAAATATTGCCGATATTATTGCCGATGTGAGCCAAGCGCTCGATAAAGCATAGTTACCTCACTACCTTTCATAAAAAGCTTAAAACATAAAAAGCGTTAGTTGAAAATATACTCTCGTTTTTTATGTTTTTCTAAAATCAATTAATAATTATACCTACCTGTTTTATATGTCTTTATTTTAAAACCTTCCTAAGGCTTTTATATTTCTACCGTGTGTTTTTTATTCATATGTCAATTTTGTATTGACACTAAGATTTCTAACTACTACATTTGTAACAGTGCCACTACAAGTGTAGTAATAGGAGCGACAATGAAACTTAGTGATTTTGAAATGGATATTATGCAGCTGCTCTGGCAGGAAGAACCCTGTACTGCGAGTCAACTACATAAAGTGCTTTTAGCTGATAAGCAAAAAGATAAACAAGTAGCCTATACAACAGTCAAAACTATTGTAGATAGGTTAGAACATAAAGGAGCGATTGAGCGCTGTGGACATGAAGGGCGAGCCATTGTTTTTAGAACAATCGTGACACAAGACGCGTTATCGGAGCAAGCTATGCCTAGTTTTATGCAACGATTTTTTAAAGGTAATTCTCGTAGTTTAATTGCCCACTTTATCAAAGAAGAAAAGCTAAATGATGAAGATATAGAATACTTACAAACGCTTTTAAAAAATAAGAAGTTAGATTAAAGGAGAGGGTAATGACGGATTATTTACTAACTTGCACGCTCATTAGCTTATGTATTTTACTTACAGTAAAAGGATTAAAAAATGCCCCTGCACGATTAAATTTTTACATTTTAATGATTGCCTTGGCATGTTGGTTTATCCCTTGGCAGTACTTTTCCCAGCTACCGTTATTTGAAGGGGCAAATCGTTACACATTCAACGTGACGCAATTGATTCCCGATGTTAAAGCATTAATACCAAACGCTGAACAAATAGCAATTAAGGATCAATTACAAAGCGATATGAGTATATGGGACTTATTGCCATCACTTAGTATTGTTTTTACGGTTTTAGTTTTAGCTGGTTTTGGATTGTTTTTATTACGCATGGGCTTATATGTAAAGCTTATAAAAAATTTATACATTAACTCAAAGCCTAGTCCTGAACTTAAACACATCAATAATCAGTATTCAATTAGACTAACAACCCATACAGAGCCAGCTTTTGCTACAGGATTAATAAAGCCTGTTATTTGGTTAGAGTCGACGATGGTAAATCGTGAAGAATTAGATTCAGTCATTCAGCACGAGGTAACCCATTTACAACAAGGTGATATTTATTGGACGTGGCTTATTTGTTTTATAGAAAGCGTTTTTTGGTGGAATCCTATTTGCTTAAAGTTAACAGGTTTAGCAAGAGAGCAACTCGAACTTAGCTGTGATGAGTTGTGTATGCAAAAGCTAAAAGGTAAATACCAATTGGATTTAGCTAGTTTATTGCTACAAGAGCAAAGTGCTAAAAGCTCGCCTAACTTTTTTACCCCCCCACTTTTGAATATTGCTCATTCTAAGAGTTTTAATATTCAGAGGATCAAAATGTTAAACAAGGAAAAAACAATGAAAAGTAAATATTTGGTTATGGTTGCGGCGGCAATGTCTTTTAGTGCTTTAGCTGCAGCGCAAATTGTAGATGGTAGTTCAGATAACAAGCAGCAAAGTAATAATACGTCTCAGGCTCCTGTTAAAAGTGGAGAATATAATCAACAACTTGCACAGCTTCTTAAAAGTGCAGCAGGGGCAAAAAGTGATAACCCTGAACTGTTAAACCAAGCTGCGCAAGGCATACAACAATGGTACTTAAATAGAGATAAACTTGCTGGTTTTGAAGAAGCAGAAATTAAACTACAAAGCTTTAGGCTGCTAGATCACGTTTACTCTAAACTTGAGCAATATGAAGATATACTGAGTGCTTACGAAAAATGGTATGAGCCTGGTAGTAACCCGCCTTACTTTTTAAAAAATTCACTAGCAACCGCGTATATACAACTAGGGCGTTATGAGCTTGCAGTTGTAGAACTTGAAGATTTATCAAAACAGCTTGAAGGAAAACTACATGTTGGATCTGCTGATAACTTAGCATTGGCATACATTTACCTTGCTGATTACGATAAGGCATTAAAAACCCTAGAGCAGGTTGATGCAAAAGATGATGTATACGGA
This sequence comes from Pseudoalteromonas sp. S3776, assembly GCF_005886915.1. NCBI lineage: Bacteria > Pseudomonadati > Pseudomonadota > Gammaproteobacteria > Alteromonadales > Pseudoalteromonadaceae > Pseudoalteromonas > Pseudoalteromonas sp. S3776. The sequence continues at coordinate 42,174 of NZ_PNCU01000001.1, forward strand.
AATATCCTTAAATACTATGTTTATGATAAACAAAATAACCGCAAAAAAATGAACGAAATCAAAAGTAAAATTCCAAAAGTATTTGCAGTTACCCCCGCACTATTACCGCAAACGGGCATACCAGGTTCTCAACTTTTAAGGATGTTATAAGCGTTGAGTTATTAAACTTGGAGCCTTTGAGGCTCCTTTTTCATTCTGTTTAAATTTTTTTACAAAGGCGCTTGTATAAACCTTATTAAAAATACAGCTTTTAATTTGTTGTGCTTTACGCCGTAAAAAAGCTTTTTTAACCTTGGTTTTAGTAGCGCAGCTTGCAATATCGCTCTGTATGTCTGTATTTTGCGAAACAGGGTATGGTATAAGCGAAAAACCATTCACGTGGGTTTCCCAAATATGTTGTAAGTCGCAATCTACAGGGCGGCCAAATTGAGCTGTGGCTTTAAGTAATTGCTTAGCCCCTTCATAGCTTATTGCCGTAGCACAACAGCCAGTCATTAGCTTTTTATGTATGACTAATTGCTGGTGGTTATTTAGGTTTTGTTGATAGGCAATAGGGCGTGTGCGGTTTTCATACGCGGCGAGTTTAATAAGTTGCCAGGGTTGGTTCAGCTGCTCAATATTTTTAATCGCATCATGAATGCTGTCATCAATATAAAAATCATCCTCGAGCACAATCGCGTATTTTAATTTCTCATCCACTATCTTTTGCCATGCTTTACGGTGGCTTAAATAGCAGCCAATTTGGCCATTGCTGAGCGGGTAGTGATACTTTTGTTTGTTTAATTGTAAGCTGTAATGTACGAGCTTTTGTTCTGTACTCAATTGTGCGCCATCTACGGCGTCAATACGTTCAAAGGGTAAGTTGACCCGTGCAAGTTGCATTTGAGTATTTGCTAGTCGCTGCGTTGAGCGCGCTAAGTTTATTACAAATATTGCCGCCATGATGATCACCCCATACTTTTTTTAGTAATACTAAAGGGGGCCTGTTACACGCAAGTGGCAAATTTATGGCTTTTTTAAGTCAGCGCGAGGCTGCGCTAAAATGGCGATTTTTTCTTCTTGGCTGAGGATGATCCAATCAAATATTTCTTCATTAGTTCGCCCGCAGCCAGTGCAATAACCGCTGCGGCGCTCACATATGCCTAAACAGTCTGTTTTTAACTTGGTGTTTGAGTGTGGGGGTTTTTGCATTTAATTTCCTAGCGGTGGAGCAATTTCAAAACGGGTAATATAGCGCGCTTTGCTTTGAGAGGTAAATAAGGTGATAACTGGATGAGCTTCATCCAAAACAAAGTTACTACTCATTGAGGTTGCTGACTCTTTGGTATTTTCGTACCAGCCTTGTGATGCTAAACATTGACGTATTTTATCCACTGTTTGTATATGTAGATGTGTAGCATTGGCTTGTTTATTTTCACTCGTGCATTGATAACTAAACTGCTTATTATGTTGAGTAATGGTGCAAGTATTGCCTATAAAATGGGTATTAGCATGCCACTGGTTTATAAAATCATTTCCCACATTATTTGCTTTTACTGCATTAAAGCCATTAGTGTGCGCATTAAGTAATGCGTTTAGTGGGCTACATGTGCTTTGCGTTTTTACTAGTTTAGGCGCAGGGGCTTTTTGGCTTGCACAGCCTGTTAATACCAATAAGCATATGGCTGTGATAATTGATTTATTCATAAGCAACGCTAAAAGAATTAGTTAAGCTGCACCATACGCAACCTATTTAAAAAAATAAATACCATAACTAAAAAAGGCCCATAAATATGAGCCTTTTAATGCGCTAAATAAAGCCGCTGTATTATTTATGGCGACCTTGCAAGCATTTTACAACGTCTTCTAGGGCTAAGCCTTGGCGTTGAAGCAATACAGTAAGGTGATAAATTAAATCAGCTGATTCATTAGTTAGCTCATCGTTATCGTGTTTCATTGCAGCAAGCGCTACTTCTACGCCTTCTTCACCTACTTTTTGACAGCTGCGGCTTAAGTCTTTAGCAAACAATGAAGCGGTGTAGCTTTTTGATGGGTCGTCATTTTTACGCTCAACAATCACATCTTCTAATTGCGCTAAAAAGCTCAGGCTAGGTTTTGCATCATCACCAAAGCAGCTTTGTGTGCCTAAGTGACATGTTGGGCCTTCTGGATTAGCCAGTACTAAAATTGAATCGTAATCACAATCGGTATGCACCGATACTACGTTTAAATAGTTTTCTGATGACTCGCCTTTAGTCCATAAACGTGACTTTGAACGCGAGTAAAAGGTTACCTTGTTACTTTCAAGCGTCACCTTTAGTGCTTCGCTGTTCATAAACCCTTGCATTAAAATAACACCAGAGCGAGCATCTTGAACAATCGCAGGGATCATTTCGCTTTTAGCAAAATCTACTTGAGTTTGGTTTTGTTGTGTTACTTGCATAGTCTTGCTGCCACTTGGTTATCAGTTAAAAATTGTTTTAATTCGCCAATGTTAATCACATTTTTGTGAAAAACGCTTGCTGCTAATGCGCCATCGACTTCGCTTTGTTTAAATACGTCAACAAAGTCTTGCATACTGCCTGCACCACCAGATGCGATTAAAGGAATATTACATAATGCGCGCATTTTACTTAGCTGCCCATTGTCGTAACCGTTACGTACGCCATCTTGGTTCATACAGTTTAAAACAATTTCGCCTGCGCCTAAGTCTTGTACGCGTTTAACCCATTCCTCGGTTTTATAACGTGTACGGCTTGATGCATTAGGATCGCCGGTTAATTGATACACTAAGTATTCGCCGGTCACTTCATCGTAAAAGCTATCAATACCTACAACAACACATTGCTTACCAAATTCATCATGTAGCTCTTTTATAAGCTCCGGGCGGGCAATAGCGGGGCTGTTAATACTTATTTTGTCAGCGCCACGCTCTAGTACACGTGCTGCATCAGCTACCGATTTAATACCGCCAGCCACACAAAATGGAATATCAATATGGCGGGCAATGCTCTCTACCCAATTTACATCAAGTAGGCGTTTTTCAACACTTGCGCTGATTTCGTAAAAAACCAGTTCATCGGCGCCGGCATCGCTGTATGCTTTTGCCATTGTTAAAATATCGCCCACTATTTCGTGGCCTTTAAATTTAACGCCTTTTACTACTTGGCCGTCTTTTACATCTAAACACGGGATTATGCGTTTTGATAACATGCCAACGCCTCCTCAACACTAAATGCGCCATCAAGTAGTGACTTACCTAAAATAACGCCGCCTACGCCAAGCTCTTTAAGTTTCTTAATGTCATCAAGTGAACTTACGCCACCAGAAGCTTGCACTTTAATAGTGCTGTTGTGACGAGTTAAGTCTTCGTAAAGCTCAAACGATGGACCTGTCATGGTGCCATCCTTACCGATGTCCGTACATAAAAAATCAATAACGCCCAAGCTTACATAAAAATCAACAAGCTCAAGTAAACCAAACTCAGATTCACTTAACCAACCGTGCGTAGCAGGTGCCCAGCCAGTGGCTGTTTTATTTACATCAAGGGCGATAACAAAGTGCTCGGCGCCAAATTGTTCAATCCAGGCTTTTACTTGTTCGCGTTTTTCTACCGCCATTGAACCAATAACAACTTGGTTAGCACCGGCTTTTAGCCAATCACTTACATCTTGCTCTGAGCGAATACCGCCGCCGACTTGATACGGTACATTAAGTGCTTTGGTAGCGGCTTGAATGTGTTGCCACTGTTTTTTACTTGGATCGCGTGCACCTTCTAAATCAACAAGGTGCAGTTTACCTGCGCCGCTGTCGGCGTACTCTTTTAAACGCGCGCCAAGCTCAAAAGGGTAAAACTGAGCGGTGTCGTATTTACCTTGGTATAAACGAACAATTTGATTTTGTAATACGTCTAATGCTGGAATAATCACAAATAATCTCTTTATTGTTGGTTAATGGGCAGTTTATAACTGCCAATCAACAAAATTTTGTAATAAACGTGTGCCTACTTTTGCACTGCGCTCTGGGTGAAATTGCATACCAGCGTAGTTGTCTTTAGCGACAATAGCTGAAAAGGTTTGGCCGTATTCGCCGCTTACAAGTGTTGCATCGTTTACGGTGTGAGCAAAGCTATGTACAAAGTACACTTGCTCGTCTTGTGTTAGCCCTTTAGTAAGTGCATGCTCTTTATTTACGCTTAAGTTATTCCAACCCATATGCGGCGACGTTAAGTTGCCTACATCGAGGGCTTTTACTTGCCCTGGTATTTTACCTAGGCACTGTACATTACCTTCTTCGGTGCTTTCGCACAGTAACTGCATACCTAAACAAATACCCATAAGCGGGCGCTGGTATTCGTTTATAGCTTGTTGCCAACCGTTATCTACTAGGCGCTTCATGGCAACTGATGCATGGCCAACACCTGGTAATATTGCACGCTCAAAACCGGTTAATTGCTCTGGTGAGGTAATGACTGTTGGCGTTTGCCCTAAGCGTTCAAAAGCAAAACGTACTGAATTTATATTGGCACAACCTGTATTAATTATGGCAATCATAAACATCCCTTAGAGCTGGCTGTTTGTTGGCTCGTGTCTTGTGCTATTGCCATACGAAGGGCGCGTGAAAACGCTTTAAATAAGCCTTCTACTTGGTGATGACAGTTACCGTCGCTCACCGATAAAATAAGGCTAATAGCGGCATTATCGCTTAAGCTTTTGAAAAAGTGCTCAACCATTTGCACGTCTAAATCGCCGGCTTTTTCGCGGCTAAAGTTAGCGTTTAATACAAACGATGCACGACCCGATAAATCGATTTGTGCCTCTGCTTTACACTCATCCATTGGCAGTGCAAATCCATATCGCGCTATTTGCGATTTAGTGCCAAGCGCTTGTTTAAGCGCAACACCTAGGGCAATACCTATGTCTTCAACAAGGTGGTGCTCGTCTATGTGTAAATCGCCTTTGGCTTTTATGTTTAAACCAATGTTGGCGTGGGTGCGAATTTGATCAAGCATATGATCAAAAAAGCCAAGGCCTGTTTCAATGCTACCGTTTTTAGTTTGATCTAGATTTATGGCTACATCAATTTGGGTTTCTTTGGTGTTACGCGTAACACGGCCTTCGCGATTGGCAGTTGTAAGCTTTGTAACAATGGCAGGCCAGCTGCCATCATACAAAATGCCTTCACAACATAAGTTTTGAGCAAGGCCAATATCTGTTTGGCGATCGCCAATCACGTATGAACGTGCTAAATCAACTTTGCCAGAGCGCATAAGCTCAGTTAATAAACCTGTTTTAGGTTTACGGCAATCGCAGTTTTGCTCGTCAAAATGTGGACAAATTAATACTTCATCAAAGCTAATACCTTGGCTTTGCATTATGTCCATCATTTTATCTTGTGCTATATCAAAGTCAGCAGTCGGGAAGCTGTCTGTGCCTAAGCCATCCTGATTCGATACCATTACTAAGCGGTACCCTGCGGCTTGTAACTGTAATAAAGCCGGGATAACACCAGGTAAAAAGGCAAGCTTTTCAAGGCTGTCTACCTGTTTGTCGGTGATTGGCTCTTCAATTATGGTGCCGTCACGGTCAATAAATAAATAGGGGTTACTCATGATACTTCGTTTCCTGCTAATGGTGCTGTGGTAGCTGGCGTTTGTAAGCCATCTAACCAAATTTTTACTTGTTCTAGCTCTTGTTCACTACCAATTGAAATTCGTAGCCAATCGTCTTCACCGTATAGGGTAAACGCGCGCATTACTAAACCTTGCTCAAGTGCTACTTTAAAGGAGTTTTTGTTGGCTAATTTTAAGGTAACAAAGTTACCTTCACCAGTGAGAATTTTTAATGCTGCAGGGGAGGCGTTTAGCCAATCTACCAGCTTAGCTTTTAAGCTATTTAAAATAGTCACTTGGCGGCGCATTGATGTAATTGCATCAGGTGCAATTGCTTGCGCTGCAATACTTGCCACCACACCCGATACCGGATACGGCGCAATTACTTTGCGAATTGGCGCAAGTACACTTTCTTGTGCAAGTGTAAAACCGGTTCTAAGGCCTGCAAGCGCAAACGCTTTTGATAAGGTGCGCAGTACCACTACATTATTAAATTCATTTATAAGTGCGGTGGCGCTTTGCTCTGGGCAAAACTCAATATAGGCTTCATCAACTATAACAAGAGCCTTACCTGTAAGCGCTGTTGCAATTGCTTTTACTTTATTAAGCGGTGTTAAACTACCCGTTGGGTTATTTGGATTACAAATAAACACCAGTTTTGAGCTGCCAACAGCTGCAACTATTTCATCAACACTGCCATCAAGTAATAGCGCTTGGGTTAAGCCATTGATTGCAACGTTATGCGTATCAGCGGTTACTTTGTACATACCGTAGGTTGGCAAAAATAACGCAATGCTGTCTTTGGCTGGCTCACAGTAGGTACGTACTAAAAGCTCAATGCCTTCATCGGCGCCGCGCGTCATTAATACGTTTTCGCTTTCAAGCTCTGCATACGCAGCATAGCGGTCAATAACCAATTGCGGTTGTGGATCTGGGTAGCGATTTAAATCTTCAATACTCAGTTCAATATTTTTAGCGTACGGGCTTTCATTGGCATTTAACCACGTTGACCCTGTTAGCTTTTCACTTTTAGCAGAGCTGTAGGCAGCAAGTGCTGCAATATTTTGTGGTAATAAGCTTGTCGCTTGTGCCCTCTCATTGCTCATTTTTAATTGCCTCTAAACGAATTGAAACCGCATTTGCGTGTGCATCAAGGCCTTCTGCATCTGCTAATGGTAAAATAGCTTTTGATAGCTGTGTTAAGCCACTTTTGCTAATAGTTTGCACAGTGTAAGTGCGGAAAAAATCAAGCAAGTTTAAGCTTGAATACGTTGCACTGTAACCGTAGGTAGGTAACACGTGGTTAGTACCCGATGCGTAATCGCCCGCTGATTCTGGCGTGTAGTCGCCAACAAATACCGAGCCTGCATTTTTTACTTTATCTAAGTAAGGTGTTGAATCTGCTAATTGCAAAATTAAGTGCTCAGGGCCATATTGCGCTGATACGTCAAATGCTTGCTCAACAGAGTCCACTAAAATAAGTGATGAATTAGCCAGAGCTTGCTCGGCTGTATCTTTGCGGCTTAATTTAGCAAGCTGGCGTGTAAGTGCCTGCTGCGTTTGCTCAATGATACTTTCGCTGTTACACAATAAAATTACTTGCGAGTCTGCGCCGTGCTCAGCTTGCGAGAGTAAATCTGCCGCTATAAATTCTGGGTTTGCACGCTCATCTGCTATTACTAACACCTCAGAAGGGCCTGCTGGCATATCGATTGCCATTCCAGGGATCGTTTGCGCAACAAGCTGTTTTGCCATCGTTACAAAGCTATTACCTGGGCCAAAAATTTTGTTCACTTTAGGCACTGATTCAGTGCCGTAGGCCATTGCGGCAATTGCACCTGCGCCACCACTTTCAATTAAAGTTGTAATGCCACATAACTTAGCTGCATATAATATCGCAGGGTTAATGCTTTCATCACCTTGCACAGGGGTTGTAAGTACGACGGTTTTAGCACCACTTAATTGTGCAAGTACACCTTGCATAATAACCGATGATGGCAGTGGAGCACTGCCACCTGGTACATAAATACCCACAGCTTCGATGGCCTGATATTTCAGTTCACATTCAACGCCAGGTTGGGTTGATAACTTAATATCTTTAGGCAATTGCGCCTCGTGAAAACGTTTAACGTTTGCATAAGCGGTGTCAATTGCGTATTTAAGCTCTGCGCTTAGTGCCTGCTCTGATGCGTTTATTTCATCAAGCGGTACACGTAAACGAGGGTTAGCTCTATTATCAAACTTTTTAGCCATATCAAGTAAGGCTTTATCGCCTTGCTCTTTAACATCGCTCATAATTGTTTGGCATATTGCTTCAACCTTTGCGCTGGCAGAAACCGCAGGGCGCATTAGCGCCGCTGCTTGTACTTGTGAAGATTCCTCATTCCAACGAAGCATGGTCCTTACTCCATCATTTTTTCAATTGGCATTACTAAAATAGAGTTAGCGCCTAGGGCTTTAAGCTGCTCCATGGTTTCCCAAAATAATGTTTCGCTGCTTACCATGTGAAGCGCTACGTACTCTTCGTTACCAGCAAGTGCCAGCAGAGTTGGTTGGCCAGTGCCTGGTAAAAGCTCACATATTTCATCAAGTTTAGCTTTTGGCGCGTGTAGCATAATGTATTTGCTTTCTTTTGCTTGTTTAACACCACGAAGGCGCGGCATGAGCTTATTGATTAGCGCTAGTTTGTCTTCATCTTGAAGGTCTTTATTTTGAATTAAACACGCGTTTGATTCTAAAATTGTATCACCTTGAATTAAGCCGTTCGCTTCAAGTGTTGCACCGGTTGAAACTAAATCACAAATTGCATCTGAAAGACCGGCACGTGGAGCCACTTCTACAGAACCTGTCAGCATGACCGTGCTTGCATTGATGCCTTCGCGTTTTAACCACTGCGTTAAAATTTCAGGGTAGGTTGTTGCAATACGTTTGCCTTCAAACCAGCTTTTATCACGTGGGCCAAGCTCTTGTGGCCATGCAAGTGCAAGTCGGCAGTAACCAAAGTCTAGTTTTGCTAGTTTGCTAACTTCGCTTGGTACACCTTGGCGTTCACGCTCTGCTTGTACTTCTACTAGTACGTTTTCGCCAACAATACCTAAATCACATACACCGTCCATTACTAAGCCCGGAATATCGTCATCGCGCACACGTAGTACGTCAATTGGCATATTAGTTGAGTGTGCAATTAAGCGTTGCTCACGTAGGTTTAGTTTAACACCTAGTTGCTTTAGTAAATCTTGGCAATCTTTAGACAGGCGACCGCCTTTTTGGATGGCGATACGTAGACGATTTGTGTTACTCATTATTCATTTTCCTTTAATTTAAAAACTAAAAACCCCGAGGGGAACCTCAGGGCGAAAATGAATCAATGTGTTTTGAATCGCCAGAGGTTCCTTTTAGGAATAACCTCTCAGCGAAAGACCTGACAGGTTATTCCGGTGAATGGTGGTGATGATGTACTGTTGTCAGGTTTAAGCGCATTTTTTATCCTATTTTGCTTAGCGCTATTTAGTGAGCGTTAAGCTTTAATCTGTTTCAATAAATTTCGCATTCATAAAAACATAAACCGCCTTGCTAAGGCAAGTTTTTTTTTACCTAATTAAAGCATATCTTATAACGGTCGATAATATTGAAAGCAAAACCTCACTTTTTGCTGTTTTAATGTTTAAAATGTAGACAAAACAGGCCTTGTTGGTCGTTTTATCTAATTTAGTAAATTAACGTTAGGGAGAGATGTATGGACATAATGATCCCTTTTTTAGGGAAAATATCACGACTCGAACTCGAGCCAAAAGGCGCTTTTCACATTGCAGGTGTGCAAAATACGCCGCAAACACAAAAAATTAAGCTGGAAAATGAAAAAAAACAAACGCTAAATAAAAAACGATTAGAAACAGCTCAGGGCGACAAAAGCGCAAACACCGATAATGAAAAAGCGATTACCGTAGATGATGAAGGGAATAAACATTTAGATACGTGGGCATGATCTGAATTAATAATAGTAAAAAGCCACGAATGACTTTTTACTATTACGGGCGTGTTATTTTTTACGTCTTATATATTTGTTAGTGCTTTTTAGCTTTAATAATGTAAAAGCTAAATATGGCTACAACAGCAATTTGCGCTATAAAACCTTGCCACGTAGATTTTAAACCAAGTAATGCAATATCAAAGTTTATCGGCATTGAACTAATAGCGATTATATCGGCCTCTTGTAATGCAATGACAGCTTTACCCATTAATACAAAGGCAAGTGCAAATAATAAGTACGTGGTATAAGCAAAAAACTTCGCAATAGGTAACTTAATCGAATATTTTACTAACACCCATGCAATAAGCGCTAATAAAGCAACACCTAATGCAAACCCAATAGCCACCGATGAATACTGCGCTTGTGAGCTTTGCGTTAATAACGACTGATAAAATAATACCGTTTCGAAAATTTCACGGTATACGGCAATAAAAGAAAGCCCCGCTAATCCCCATAATGTACCCGACTCAAGACGCTTATCAATATTATCTTTTATGTATTTTTGCCATTGTTGTGCACTGGTTTTACTGTGCATCCACACGCCAACGTATAGCAAAATAATCGCTGCGAATAGGGCGCCTGCGCCTTCCATAACTTCGCGGCTTGCACCACTTATTTGTATTAATGTTTGCGCTGCTGCCCATGTTAATCCGCCTGCAATGAGTGCCATAACCCAGCCTATATGAACGTATTTAAGCGCATCTTGGCGGTGCGTTTTTATAAGTACAGTCATGAGCGCAATAACAACTAATAGTGCTTCTAAGCCTTCGCGTAGTAATATAACTAAACTTGCTGATAGGAGTGCACCATCAGTTAGTTTGGTTTTGTTTAGCATACTATCGGCTTTAGCAAGTTGTGCTAGCGCCGCACTTACTTTTTCGTTAACGATGGCAGTATCTTTCTCGTTTTTGAAGGTTTGACGCAGGTTCATCAGTTGTACTTCGATGTTTTTACGCAAAGTTTCGTCGTAAGCATTTAAGTTATTTTCTACAAGCTCAAAGCCATCTAGGTATGCGCTAATTGCTAAGTCACTCGCCTGAGAGTAATTGCCTTTAGCATGTGCGGCTTGCGCTGCAAGTAACTGAGTTCGAGTAACAGAGAGCGGGTTCTTGTTAGCGCTAAATAATTGCTCTGGATTACCACGAAGCCATTTGACGTAGTGTGCTTGCGCTTCACTTTGACCTGCCGATAATTGTGCAGGGTTTAGGTTTACAATTTGCGAAGCGGTAACACTTTCAAAAGTCCCTTCGGGTTTTTGTACATCTTTGAATGCTAAGCTTCCTACATAAAAAGCGAGTGACCAACGCTGCTGCTCGTTAAACTGTGAAAAAGCAACCATAGGCGTATCGTTAATACCATTTGTTACAGCATCATATAAGCCCATTAGCGAACGGTTGGTTGCGCGCTCTTTGTCAGTAAAATTGGTTGGCTCTGGTGTTAGGTTTTTAGCAAGCGGCCCGTTACCTTGCCCACCTGCGCCGTGGCACATAGAACAATTAGTAGCAAAGAGTGCTTTAGTTTGCTCAATCGGCAGAAGTGTTGTCGGTAAAGATAACTGAGGCATAAAAGTAAGTAGAGATTCGCGAAGTGCAGAACTTTCTTTTCGTACTTTTTCTACACTCTCTTTGTTAGAAATCGCTGTATGCAGCGCCTTTGCGTGAGTTTTTACGGTATTAAATTTAGTTGTTTGACTTGAAAGCTGACTTGCTTGCTCGAGAATAACATGTGAAAACTCGCTCATTTCTTGGTATTCATCAGAATCCAGTATTTCTCCATTACCTACAGCGGCAACGTAATCTACCCCTACATATTCAGCAAGTTGAGCAATTTGCTTAATTTTTGTTTGTTCACTTTCTGAAGCCGAAGCACTGAAGCTTAAAACTGTTATGACTAAAAGCATGAGAATAAAATTAAACTGTCTTTTACTTAACGACATTAATTTAAAAAATACGTGAGAATTATTTATGGACATCGGAAAGCCCTGAAGAGGAAAAGTCAAAAATTATAATCGTTTTCATTTGCATTTCAAGCGGATTAAACTAAAGCGAGGCTATTGGCTAAAAGTATAACAATTAGTAAAAGTTTTAAGCGCTTTTGCAACACTTAAATAACAGCGAATAAAGGTACAAAAGCTTTATTCGCTGTGTTTAAAATTAATGTTATTTAGTTTGTTCAGCCGATTTAATACTACTTTGAATAAGCGGTGAAATAGTTAAACCTTGCACAATAATAGAGAATATAACGACAACGTAGGTAACAATAACAAGTAGGTTATGTAAGTCTGAGCCACCAATAAACACTTGTTCGCGAGGAATTGCCGCTGCCATTGCAAGTGCTAACCCTCCACGAAGGCCGCCCCACGTCAGTATTTTTACGCTGTGTTTATCGTAGGTTCTAAATCGTTTGAAAAATATAAATGGGGTTCCGACACTTATAAAGCGTGCAAGTAATACAGCAGGCACCATTAATAAACCTAAACCAATTTCACCAAGCGTGATTGGCATTGTTACTATTAACATGCCAATTATTAAAAATAAAAGTGCGTTTAGAAAGCTGTCGGTTGCATGCCAAAAATCTTTTACGTAACGTGTATCTTCTGGGCCTGTGCGCTCTGTTGCTTTAGTGCGGGTAATATTACCCATCAATATGCCGCTTGTTACCATAGCAAGTGCACCCGAAATTTCCCAAATATTTGCAGCAGCAAAACCTGCAGTAGGAATAGTTAACGTTATCAATAAACGAATATTTACATCGCGACTGTTAATAATTAAAAAGTGACCCACTAAAGCAATAGCTAAACCAAAGGCTATACCACCTAGAGCATCTACAAAAAAGAGCTCTGCTATATCGCCAAATTGTGCATCCGTACCATAAAAAGCAACCGAGAAAATAGTTGTAAATATTACCAGACCAATACCGTCGTTAAATAAAGACTCGCCTTCAACTTGCACCGATATGCCCTCTGGTGCGCGCATTTGTTTAATAATAGCCAATACGGCAATGGGATCTGTTGGGCTAATAAGTGCACCAAACAATAAACAGTATATAAACGGTACATCAAAGCCAAATAAGGCGAACAGATAAAAACTTAAATAGCCCACTATAAAAGTTGAAGCAATAGTAGAAAATAGCACTAATGCGGTTATTTCCCAGCGCTGCTTACGAAGCGCCATAAGATTAATTTCCAGTGCGCCAGCATAAAGTAAAAATCCGAGCATACCTTTGAGTAATAATTCATTAAAATTAATGCTAGAGACGATTTGGGTCATGGCCAACGCATTTTGATCGCCTAATAATTTAACGGCAAAAATCAATAATAATGAAATAACGACTGAGCCAGTTGTAATGGCAATAGTAGTTTGCATTTTGAGGATATATTGGTTTGCAAAAGCAATAAAAATTGCAATGGCAGAGAGAAAACAAATGAGATACCAAGCATTCATTGGCTAACCTTACTATTTATTTACGATAGAAAAAAAGGAAATTTTAAACCCGCGTATGGTACTCTTGTGACGATCAACTGTCACAGTGTTTATGGTGTATTTTTAGGGTTTATTATGTCTTTAAGAGACATTTGGTTGATGTAAAGTTACTCGTGTTATTTATTGTAACTTGCTATTTAATATTTGGTTTTATTTTGGTTTTGAGTATTATTATACGAGTTGGCTTATAAAAGTTATTTATAATAAATGTTTTATAGGTTGAGCCTTTTAACTGCTAGGCATTAATATTTAAAAGTAATACTAACTTTGTTTTATGGCATAAGCCCTTTCTCTAATTTTAAACATCAGCTAATACTTGCCCTTGATGTATAGCTTACGTAAAATCGCGCTATTATTTTTTGTAAAGTGACTGGTATTATCAAACAGCTGTTTAGTGCAACCGGGCCGTTAGCGTTATCTTTAGAGGGATACACGCCTCGCCAACCTCAAATTGATATGGCCGTTGCCGTTAACGATGCATTAAAAAATAGCACGCAGTTAGTGGTTGAGGCGGGAACGGGTACAGGTAAAACGTTTGCTTATTTAGCACCTGCACTTAAATCTAAGGGCAAAACGATTATCTCAACAGGCTCTAAGGCCTTGCAAGAGCAGTTATATCACCGCGATTTACCGCAACTAGTAAAAGCACTTAACGCATCTAAAAAAACCGCACTGTTAAAAGGGCGCGCAAATTACTTATGTACTTATAGGCTTAACCAACATGTGGCCCATGTACCTACTGACGATCCTGATGTTATGCATCAGCTTGCAATGGTTGCTAAATTTGCAAGTGAGACACTCTCGGGTGATTTAGCTGATTGTATTGGTATTGAAGAAGATGCAAAAGTACTGCCCTACGTTAATTCGACAGCCGATAACTGTTTAGGTAAAGAGTGCCCTGACTTTCAATCGTGTTACATACGTAAAGCGCGCCTAAATGCAGCTGAAGCGGATGTAGTTGTTATAAATCATCATTTATTTTTTGCTGATATGGCAGTAAAAGACTCTGGTTTTGCTGAGCTGATGCCCACAGCCGACGCTTATATTTTTGATGAAGCACACCAGCTTAGTGAAATTGCCAGTGACTACTTTGGGGAAAGCATTAGTACTAAAAAGCTGGTGGATTTAATTAACGATTTGCGTGCAATTTACCGTGCAGAAATTCCCGATATGCTGCAACTAGGAAAAAGCCTAAATAAGCTTGAAACCAGTGTGGCTGATTTACGTTTACAGTTTGGTGTAGATGGTAGCCGAGGAGATTGGCGTGAAAAACTCAGCGACAAACTGATTTGTGCGGCGCTGCACCGAGTAATTAGCGATTTAGACTTTGTTTATCAAGTATTAAAACTCTGCCTAGAGCGAAGCGATAAAATAGAGCACCCGTTTGAACGTACATTAGCGTTTAAAGGCCAGTTGGAGCGTGTTTTTGATACCGCTCAAACCGGATTTAGTTATTGGTACGAAACCACAAGGCGTTATTTAACGGTTAATATTACGCCGCTCAATGTCTCTGCTAAATTTGCTCAAATGATGAAAGACACTGGCGCCGGGTTTGTTTTTACCTCAGCCACGCTATCGGTTGATAATAAGCTCGATCACTTTAACGCAAGCTTAGGTATTACCCCTGCAAAGAGTATGATGGTTGACAGCCCCTTTGATTACCCTAATCAGGCGCTTTTATGCTTACCCCGATATTTGCCAGAATCGCACGCAGATAACATGCCTCATGCAATTATAAAATTAACTCTAGAGTTAATAAAATCGGCAAAAGGGCGTTGTTTTGTGCTGTTTACAAGTTATCGGATGATGCATTTGGTGGCTGAGGGATTAACCACACAAATGGACTACCCAGTTTATATGCAAGGGCAAATGTCTAAGCGTATAATACTCGAAAAATTTACGCGCCATGGTAATGCTGTATTATTAGGCACAGCCTCTTTTTGGGAAGGCGTTGATGTACGTGGTAGCACGCTAAGCTGTGTTATTATTGACAAGTTACCTTTTGCAGCACCGGATGACCCATTACTGCAAGCCAAAATGCAAGATTGCCAAATGCAAGGTAAAGACCCCTTTGCGCATATACAGTTGCCGCAAGCAGTTATTGCGCTTAAACAGGGGGTAGGGCGTTTGATACGAGATAATAAAGACAAAGGCGTGCTGGTTATTTGCGACAATCGTTTAGTAACACGCCAATATGGCCAAGTATTTTTAAAAAGCTTACCGCCGATGCGCCGCACGCGAAGCTTAGAAGATGCAAACACATTTTTAAAACACATTAACTAGAGTACTAAAATGATTAAAAGTAATATTCTTGCCCTAGACGCCTCTACAGAAGCGTTATCTATAGTTTTACACTTCAAGGGCCAAACATTTCATCATTTTGAAGAATGCCCGCAGCAACATAGTCAAAAAATACTCCCTTTAGTTGATGAGCTTCTTAATAAAGCACAGTGTAAATTAAAAGATTTAGACGTTATTGGTTTTGGCCAAGGGCCAGGGAGTTTTACCGGAGTACGCATTAGTGTTGCAATTGCACAAGGATTAGCTTATTCGGCCAACTTACCATTAGTGGGTATATCTACCTTGGCCATTATGGCCCAACAAGCGTACGAACAAATGCAGGCATCAGTAGTGTACTCTGCAATAGATGCACGCATGGGGGAAATTTATTTTGCGCAATACCAAGTAAATAACGCCCATATGCAATTGGTCAATGAAGAGTGCGTTATAAAACCTGAACTATTAAGCGAAGAACACATAAGTTGTGAAGAGCAACACGCGATTGCTGTAGGCACGGGTTTTAAAAGCTACCCTGATGCACTTAAAAGCATGAGCAATATAACCATAAATACAGATATTACATTGCCAGATGCTCGCTATATGCTTAACCATGTAGACACGGCCTTTTTAGCCGGAGACGTTGTAAAAGCAAGTGATGCACAACCTAAATATGTGCGCGATACAGTAACATGGAAAAAGCTACCGGGTCGTGAATAAGCTCAAAAGTTGCATATTGAATGTTTTTAAATCATAATTTTTAAACTGTTTATTGTTGGAAGTTATTTATGACTTTGCCAATTGGCGCTGGTTTTTTTACGGGTGATATCCCTGCAAAGGTTACCTCTACAAAAATTATACCCTCTAAACCACAAGGTTTAGCGGACGATAGCGCCAGTAATAAAACAAATACGGATTATGTAAAAAGTAGTAAAGCGGGTGTAGAGCTTGCTAATCAATACTTTAGTCAAAATACTACTAATGCAAAGTACAGCCAAACTATTTATGACCAACCAAGCCCAACAGTGAGCAAAGCGATTTCTACGTATACTGAATTTGCAAACTTAGAGCGCAGAGCAGAAGTACAAGATTTAATTGGCGTTGATATTTACGCTTAGCCCAGTAATAGTAAAAAATAAAAAGCCCGAACACAGGTTCGGGCTTTTTTATGTTTGCTGATGGCTACTGTTTAATAAAGCCAATTAGTTTATCAGCAATATCGGTATTATTTTGAGCACCACTAAAGTGCTGACTGCCTTTACCGTAAGCAAATACTTGTACATCTACAGCGGTGTGCCCGCCTGTTGTCCAGCCAGTAAAGCTGGCGTCGCTAATAATACTTTTAATGGCTAAATTAAGCGCTGTTTCGCCCATTTTTTTCGCTTGTTCAAGTTTTACCTTATTAGCCGGCGTGTATTCAATATTTGTGTTGGCGCGCCAAATAGGCTCAAGGTTATCGGCAGCGAGTAATTGCTTGGTCAGCTCGCCAGCTGTTGCTTTTACCCCTTTAATAACGTCTGTATCCCACTTATATTGTCCGTGCGCACCGAGGGTTAACCCACCAGTTGAATGATCTGCAGTAACCACTAATAAAGTATCAGGGTTTTTATCAATATAGGCTTTTGCTTTTTCAATCGACTGTGCAAAGTCATCCATTTCGGCCATGGCACAGGCTACATCGTTTGCATGACCGCACCAGTCTATTTGGCTGCCTTCAATCATGACAAAAAAGCCGTCTTTATTTTGTCCATCGAGTAAATCAAATGCTTTAGCTGTGAGCTGTGTTAAGTGATTTGAGTTAGCATCAAGCGCATAGGGCAAGCCAATTGGAGCGTACAAGCCAAGTGCAGGTATTTGCGTAATTTGGCCAAGATTTTTTATATCGTCGTTGTATTGATAGCCCGCAGCTTTAAATTCATCTACTAGGTTACGGTCTTCTCTAATAAAGTACTTCGTACCGCCACCTAACATTAAATCAACAGGCAGTTTTCCGGCAATTTTGTTATCTATGTACTCATTTGCAATCGCATCGTAATTACGACGTGATTCATTATGAGTAGCAAAACTGGCTGGCGTGGCATGATTAATTTGCGAGGTAGCCACTAACGCTGTTGTCATACCGCGCTCTTTTGCTATTTCTAACATGGTTTTTACAGGCTTTTTGTCAGTGTCGACAGCAATAGCGCCATTATAACTTTTATGACCACTGCTCAGAGCCGTTGCACCTGCAGCGCTGTCGGTAACATATGTATGATCGTCAGGGTAAGTACGCGCCATGCCTGTTAAAATAGTATCAAATACGGTCGTTTCAATCTGCTTGGTGGTTGGATCATCTTTAAAATAACGATAAGCGGTTGTATAGGCAGGACCCATTCCGTCACCAATCATATAAATTACATTTTTAGGTGCATCGCTTGCATAAACACTGCTAGATGCACATAAAAGCGCTAATAAGCTAAGTTGGTTTTTCATTTTTATCCCTATGAATGTGCTTTTAAAACAGCACCACAATTGTATATGGTTAGGGCGTGTTGAATTTGCAGCAAAATCACTAAACATGCGCTGCATAAACGATTTTATCAAAGGCGACTAAGGTTTATCGCTAGGTATTTTAGTCAGGTTGGTAATTAAACTCTCAGCGTGAATAAACTGACCCAAGGTTAAACAAGTTCAACCCGTAAAATTCAACATGCGCTTGTATAATAATGAATTGAAGTAAGAATAAAAAGCGCAGTGTACAATTCAGGCTGATTAACTGTCATTAAAATAATACAGCCATTTTTTTTATGTATGTTAATTATAAAGAAGCGAATATAGTGATGCGCATTACAAAGACGAAAAGAATTCGTGCTCATTGCATGAGATTTAATTTAGTCGGCATAACGGTGGGGGTGATAACCAATTGATAATAAATGTAATTATTAAAAGGGTAATAAAGCTTTATGGTAGATGAGTCTTTATAAATACAAAAAATACAAAATATTTTCGTATTAGAGGTCTGACAACTAGTATGTTATAAATAATGTCGCACGTAAAAAGAGGTGTCTTTTGCAGCCATTTGAAATAAAAACAAGAAATATAACCTTACGTGGTTTACAAAGGGGCCGTGGTGATGAGCTAGTTATTGCTATGCATGGCTGGCTAGATAACAGTAATACTTTCACACCTATGCTTGATAAGGTTAATCCGCAGCATACTTGGTATTGTATTGACTTTGCAGGGCATGGATTATCTGATTGGAAAAGCAGTGATGCGCATTATTATTTTGTTGATTATATTGATGATGTGTACCAAATTATAAAGGCCTTAGGAGCAACGAAGGTGCACTTAGTCGGCCACTCAATGGGGGCAATGGTTGCAGGTTTATTTGCTAGCTGTTTTAGTGAATACGTGTATTCGGTTACCTTTATTGAGGGGATTGGTTGTGTTACGACTCCATCTGACGAGGTTTGTCAGCAATTAAAAGGGGCGATACTCAATAGAGAGCGTGTTAACAATAAAAAGCGGCGCATTTATAAATCCGAATCCGCAATTATCGAAGCGCGAGCAAGTACAACAGATTTAAATAACGAACTTATCTCATTGTTGATGAGTCGTAATATTAAGAAAAGTGAACTAGGGTATGAGTTAACAACAGACCCTAAGCTTAAAAATCACTCAGGTTTTAGGTTTAATGAAGCGCAATGTATTGGTGCAATAAAGCAATTAAAAGCACCAAGCCAATTAATTTTAGGTAACCAAGGTTATTCATTTGTAAAACAAAATTTGGCCAAGTATATTAGCTATTACAACAACTTGAAGGTAATTAATGTAGATGGCGGGCATCATTGCCATATGCAAAGCAGTGGGTTATGTTTTGAGCATATTCAAGCCTTTATGCTGCAAAATGGTGCATGTTAATTGTAAATTAGCGCCAAATGTGGGATTATTCCTGCATTAGAGTATTTGCTCAATTGTTAAAGTGCCTTACTTAGATTAAGGTTAATAAAAATATAATTATAAACAGGGGCTAAGAGTGGAAAAAATCTGGCTTAAGCGCTACCCAGAAGGTATGCCTGAAACAATCGATCCTGAGCATTACAACTCGTTACTCGAAGTGTTTGAAAAAAGTTTTACCGATTACAAAGATTTACCTGCATTTACGAATATGGGTAAAACATTATCGTATGATGAAATAGATACAGCGACACAGCGTGTTGCCTCGTATATTCAAAATGATTTAGGTCTTAAAAAAGGTGACAAAGTTGCCGTAATGATGCCTAACTTGTTACAAACGCCTATTGCTATTTTAGGTATTTTACGTGCAGGGTGTGTGGTGGTTAACGTAAACCCCCTTTACACAGTACGAGAGCTTGAGCATCAACTAAAAGACTCTGACGCGTCAGCTATTTTTATACTGGCTAATTTTGCAGACACGCTTGAGAAAGCCCTTGCTAAAACAGATGTAAAACACATTGTGGTTACCCAAGTGGGCGACATGGTCGGTGGTATTAAAAAGCATATCGTTAATTTTGTGGTTAAATACATAAAAAAAATGGTACCTAGCTATAACCTGCCAAATACAATTAAGTTTTCAGATGTGTTAGCCGGTGACCCCGCAAAATATACGCGTCCAGAAATGAACTTATCTGATCTAGCCTTTTTACAATACACAGGTGGTACCACCGGCGTATCTAAAGGGGCAATGTTAAGTCATGGCAACATGGTTGGTAACCTTGAGCAAGTATCGGGCTGTTTAGATAAAGTATTAGACCGTGGTACTGAAGTGGTTGTTACTGCATTACCGCTTTATCATATATTTGCGTTAACGGCTAACTGCTTAACGTTTATGAAATACGGCGGTTTAAATGTATTAATTACAAACCCACGTGACATGCCAGCGTTTGTTAAAGAGCTTAATCAGCATAATTTTACCGCTATTACCGGTGTAAATACCCTATTTAATGGGCTGCTTAATACACCAGGGTTTGCAGAGCTTGATTTTAGTCATTTAAAAATGTCATTAGGCGGTGGCATGGCGGTACAACGTCCCGTAGCCGAAAAATGGCAAAAAGTGACTAATTCTAAATTAATGGAAGGTTATGGTTTAACCGAGTGTGCACCACTTGTGACAGTAAGCCCTTATGATTTAGAAGGTTACAATGGCTCAATTGGTTTACCTGCTCCTAATACTGAAATTAAGTTAATGCTTGAAAACGGTGAAGAGGCAGCAAAAGGTGAACCCGGTGAACTATGGGTTAAAGGTCCTCAAGTTATGTTAGGTTACTATAATCGCCCAGATGCAACCGCAGAATGTTTGCAAGATGGCTGGTTTGCCACTGGTGATATAGCCACATACGATGACGAAGGTTTCTTCTACATTGTTGACCGCAAAAAAGACATGATCATTGTATCGGGCTTTAATGTGTTCCCCAATGAGATAGAAGAAGTAGTTGCTATGCATGATGGCGTACTTGAAGTCGCCGCTATCGGCATTCCACACGATGTAAGTGGTGAACAAGTTAAAGTTTTTGTTGTTAAAAAAGACCCTTCTTTAACTGAAAAAGATATAATAAATCACTGTCGTGATAATTTAACTAACTATAAGGTGCCTAAACTCGTTGAGTTTAGGGATGAGTTACCTAAAACAAATGTAGGTAAAATTCTCAGAAGAGCCCTAAAAGATTAGTAAACTATAAAAGAGCCGGCATTAGCCGGCTTTTTTATTGTAGGAGATTAAGTGCAATACCAATTGATCGAAACACAAAATCAACTTAATACCTTTGTTGAACAAATAAGAAACAAGCCTATTTTAGCCATAGACACTGAGTTTATGCGTCGCCGTACTTTGTACCCTGAAGTTGCACTTATTCAAGTATATGATGGTGAGCACCTCGCGCTTATAGACCCACTTGCAGAACTATCGCTATTAGAATTTTGGCAAATATTAAAAGTTCCATCCGTACTAAAAGTGTTGCATTCGCCTTCAGAAGACATTGAGGTTTTTCAAAAATATGCAGGCTTTGTACCTGCTCCATTATTTGATACACAATTTGCTCTTCAGCTTTTAGGTGAAGGTAATTGTATGGGCTTTGCGCTAATGGTAAAAGAGCTATTAGGCATAGAAATAGACAAAAGTGAATCACGTACAAATTGGCTACAGCGCCCATTAACTAAAAAGCAGCTCGATTATGCAGCCGCTGACACCTTTCATTTATTGCCTTGTTTTGAACTAATAATTGAGCGTATCAATAAAGCTGAGTTATTTGATATTGTAATAAATGAGAGCGAGTTAATTGCAAATAAACGCGCCTTTCAAACCCCAGATGAGCTGCTTTATAAAGATATAAAAAACGCATGGCAACTAAAACCGCACGAGCTAGCGGTATTGAAAGAATTAGCTGTATGGCGTCGTAATAAAGCTATTCGTAAAAATTTAGCGCTTAACTTTGTGCTTAAAGAGCACAACATGACGGAAATTGCTAAGCGTGGCCCTTCGAGCTTAAATACGCTAAGACAAATTCCGGGTGTTGAATCGATGGAAGTAAATCGCTCAGGGGTCGAAATTCTAAAGTGTATTGAAAAAGCCAAAGCCCTGCCAGTTGATCAGCATCCACCAGTGCTTAAACGTTTAATCGATTTTCCGGCTTATAAAAAAGTGGCTAAAGACATTAAACAAAAAATCACTAAAATAGCGAAAGAGCAGGGCATACCAGAGGATGTAATGGCCTCTAAAAAGCAAATTAATCAGCTTATTAGCTGGAATTGGAAACTCACCAATGACCAAAAGGTAAATCATATTAAACCTGATTTACTTAATTCTTGGCGCTACAGTTTTGTTAAAGATGTGCTTAAAGAGTGGGACAATTAAACCCACTTCTTAAGCGAACAGGCTATGTTATACCAATTCGTAATAATATTTAATCATTTTTAGGGGCTAAACGTGTCGCTATCTGCGTTAAAAAATTCTCATTTAGAACAACTAAATAGCGATTTTTTTGCCTTGCTATCAACACGTTTTTCCATCCTCAAAATAGATCACTTAATTATGCGAATTGGTATTAAAAATCGGGCGCTACGCTAAATGTTAAACGTTTATGGGTAATAGGGTGATCTAACGCCAAATACTCGGCATGTAAATGTAACCTGTTGGCTTTTTTACCATAATGTGTGTCACCGATAATAGGCATATTCAGCCCTAAGTGATGAGCGCAGTGTACCCTAAGTTGGTGAGTGCGCCCTGTTTTAGGATAGAGCTGTAGGCGTGTAATATTGTTTTTACGTTCAAGCACTTGCCATGTAGTAAGTGCGGGTTTGCCGTTTTTATAACACACAAGTTGGCGTGGCTTATCGTCAAAATCAAGTCGTAATGGTAGTTCTATTTTGCCACTGTCTTGTGGCACTGTACCATCAACTAATGCAATGTAACGTTTATCAATGGTGCGGGCAATAAATTGCTTTTGGAGTGCTTTGTGGGCGCGTTTATTAAGGGCCACAACGAGTAAACCTGATGTAGACATATCTAGTCTGTGTACAATTAACGGGCCTGTAGCGTGCGGAAATTGCGTTTGAATACGCAAATACACTGAATCTTCAATATTGATCCCAGGTACAGATAAAAATTCGCTTGGCTTATTTACAATAACAATATCATCGTCTTGATAGACTATGGGCAGCGTTTTACCTTCAGCAGGGTTAACGAGTAGTGGGTTATCTTCTATGCTAAGGCCTTTTAACATATGCGATAAAATAGGTTGGCATTTACTGTAGCAAGAAGGGTAATAGTTTTTATGTTGGCGTACCGCCGATTTTGGAGAGCCGCCCCACCAAAATTCGGCCATGGCTAGCGGCTTTAAATTATTAAGATAAGCGTATTGTAATAGCTTGGGCGCTGCGCAATCGCCTGCACCTGATGGCGGAGTATGCTCTGGCAAAGCTGCAAATATAGCGTTGAGATCTTTAATCTCATGATTGGCATTTAAAAATTGATACTGGGCAAATAACTGTTTTTGTAGGTTTTTAGATAAAACTTTACGGCGTTTTTTTAACTGTTTTATTTCATCGTAAAGGCTATTAAGCGTCTGCTGTTGCTGAGTTATTTTATCGCGCCAGTGATCTTTTATGCTTTGATAGTGTTTTTTATCTTCTATGCTTTGTTTTGCCAGTTCATTCAAGCTTGCTTGTTGTTCAGGCGTTATTGCATCGCTGTGCTCAATCGCAAGTGCACTGCGCGCCTCTTTACGTGCTTTTCTGTTGGCTTGCATTACGCTTTGTTGCGCTTGTAACTGCTGCTCAAATTTTTCTGTATCTCGACTTAACGATGCCGATAATTTATTTAATGTACTGGCATTTTCAAGGGCATGTATCTGTGTGTTTATTTCGTTAATTATTTTACTTTCTT
This sequence comes from Pseudoalteromonas sp. S3776, assembly GCF_005886915.1. Classification (NCBI taxonomy): domain Bacteria; kingdom Pseudomonadati; phylum Pseudomonadota; class Gammaproteobacteria; order Alteromonadales; family Pseudoalteromonadaceae; genus Pseudoalteromonas; species Pseudoalteromonas sp. S3776. The sequence continues at coordinate 65,933 of NZ_PNCU01000001.1, forward strand.
TCAAATAACCCACATCCTCCAATGCCATTGTGGATACATTAGGTACACATTTTATCTCAGAACTTAAATTTTCAAGTTGCCCTGAATAAGCCGATAAAAAGCCAATTTGTTTTTGTGGGTTTTGTACAACTAGTACACCAAACATCTTTCCGTCATTGTGGTGATTATTTTCATCATACGGTAGATGCGTTGCCAGCTGCTGCTGTAATTGCTTTGATGCCAAAACGCTAAGTTCGTGGGGCTGATAATAAAATGGAAACGTAAATTTCTCTGGCAGAGCTATATTATCTATTGATTGAGAAAACGAGGTAAAACAAGGCGGGGGATTAAACATAGCAATTGCGAATACATAACGAAATAGTGGCTACATATTACCACATTCATTGTTTATAAGTGATCAAAAGCGATTATCAGCTTAAATAATCTAAACACACGCGCTCACTAACCTTTCTATAAACGTAAGGTTTAGTTAAAAATGAAAAAAGCGGCAGTTTAAATGCCGCTTTTTGCTGTACTACTTTTTTTCTTCGTCAGGCAATGTCACATTGAGCTCAAGTACCGCTAAATCATCTTCGTTTTGATCAAACTGTACCTGCACTGCATCAGTGTTTACGTTCACGTATTTACGGATCACATCTAAAATATCTTGTTTTAATTGTGGTAAGTAATCCGGCGTTCCGCGTTGAGAACGTTCGTGCGCGACAATGATCTGCAATCGCTCTTTTGCTAATGACGCGCTATTTTTCTTTTCTGAGCGGAAGTAGTCAAGTAAAGACACATTAACCTCCAAAAATCCGTTTAAATAAGCCTTTCTTCTCAACGTCTAAGAAGCGAAAATCGACTGTTTCACCTAATAAGCGATTAATTGCATCAGCGTAAGCTTGCCCTGCATCTGAATCACCATCAAGTATCACCGGTTGCCCTGAGTTAGACGCACTTAATACCGCTTGCGACTCAGGAATAACACCAAGTAATGGAATCGATAGAATATCTTTAACATCTTCTACCGATAGCATTTCACCTTTTTCAACACGCTCAGGGTTGTAGCGTGTTAATAAAAGGTGCTCTTTAATATTTTCTAGGCCTTCTTCAGCACGTTTAGACTTGCTGTGTAAAATACCTAAAATTCTGTCTGAATCTCGAACAGAAGACACTTCCGGGTTTGTTGTAACAATTGCTTCATCAGCAAAGTACATCGCCATCATTGCACCGGCTTCTATACCTGCAGGTGAGTCACACACAATGTAGTCAAAGTCTTCTTTTAATTCGTTTAATACGCGCTCTACGCCTTCACGGGTAAGGGCGTCTTTATCACGTGTTTGTGATGCAGGTAGTAAAAACAATTTTTCAACGCGTTTATCTTTAATAAGCGCCTGATTTAAATTGGCTTCGCCATTAATTACGTTTACAAAATCATAAACTACGCGGCGCTCACACCCCATAATCAAATCTAGATTACGTAAACCAATATCAAAATCGATAATAACTGTTTTATAGCCTTTTAAAGCTAAACCGGTGCCTATTGCAGCACTTGATGTTGTTTTACCAACACCGCCTTTACCAGAGGTAACGACAATTACTTTTGCCATGAGATTTATCCTTTAACCAAAGCTGAAATTTCTAATGATTCGTTTTTTTGTTGTATTTGTACTGCATTGCCCCAGTGCTCACCTTGTAATGAGTCGCTGATCCAATAATTGCCATCAATTGAAACTAATTCGGCTTCAAGTTTTTGGCAATAAATGCAGGCGTCTTTTGTCCCTTTAGCACCTGCAATAGCGCGCCCGCGTAGGGTGCCATAAATATGCACATTTCCATCGGCTATTACTTCTGCGCCATGGCTGACCGCACCGAGTACAATTAAGTCTCTATCTTTTGCATAAACTTGTTGCCCTGAGCGCACCGTACCATTAATTACTTGCGCAGGCAGGTATACGTTTTTTTCAACAATAGAGGTATTGGGTGCCTCTTGTTGTTTAACAGGGGCACTTTTAGCATCTTGAGAGTAATTAAGTACTGATAGGCCGGCGGCTTTAGCTTGGGTGTGTTGCTCATCTGAGCCATTACATACACCTACTGCATTAAAGCTCATACGCTCAATGAGAGACTTTAAATGGTCAAAATCAAGTGAGCTGTTTTTAATTTCTTCTAAATTAACAACAATAGGCGCTCCTTCAAAAAAACGAGGAGCTTGGGCTATTTTTACATACAACTGTTCTGCTAAAAGGGCAATATCAGTGCTATAAAGATGCAATACTGATAACGTAAAAAGATTCCCTTTTAGTTCAAAAATTTGTTCCGACATACACGCTCAATTGATTTGTCTGATTAGAAATTAATTTTAGATAAACGTAGGCTGAATAAGGCCTTTAATGAAATTTCTAATCTAATTTTTCTAACTTATTATTACTCTCATGTTATAGTGTGCGGCAATGTTAAGCAAGATTAAATAGGGCCATTATGCTCACTGCGGTATATAAAAGTAAGAAAAAAGCGGATACCTTCTTATTTGTTAAAAAAAGAGATGATTTTAGTAAAGTGCCTGAACCTTTACTGGCAATGTTTGGTCAACCTATTTATGTAATGATCATTAACTTAGCAAAGCGAGATCATTTAGGCGGTGCCGACCTTGAAACTGTAAAAGAGGCTTTAGCCGATCCCGATAAAGGCTACTATTTGCAAATTCCACCGCCACAAGAAAATTTACTTAGCCAATTACGAAAAGAAAACGGAGTTGATAGTGATTAAAAAGTTAGCCGTAATTTTATGCTCAGTGTGTTTAAGTGGCTCTGTAGTCGCTAAAACACAGGCCGAATTTCAAACTTATTTAAGTGATTTAAAACAAGAGGCCATTGCTAAAGGGTACGATAGCAAATTAATAGACAAGGCATTTGCCACTGCGTCTTACAAAGAAAAAGTCGTATCGGCTGATAAAAACCAGCCTGAGGTAAAAGAAACCCTTGAAACTTACTTACCAAAACGTGTACCACAATGGAAAATTGATCGTGCTCGTAAGCTCTATGCAGAAAATAAAGACGTACTAGAGCAAGTAGCTAAAGAATATGGCGTTCAAGCACGCTTTATAGTGGCATTATGGGGCCTTGAAAGTAACTTTGGCACAATCCAAGGTGGCCATAATGTTATTTCATCACTTGTTACGCTTGCCTTTGACGGACGACGTGAAGCACTTTATAAGCGCCAGCTTTGGGCGGCATTAGATATTTTAAAATCAGGCCATATTACGCTTGATAAATTTAAAGGCTCTTGGGCTGGGGCTATGGGGCAGACGCAGTTTATGCCTACCTCATTTAACGCCTACGCAGTTGATTACAACAACGACGGCCGAAAAGATATTTGGACCACCAAAGAGGATGCATTTGCATCAATTGCCAATTATTTAAAACAAGAGGGCTGGAATGACTCACTTACTTGGGGTCGCCAAGTAAAGCTACCTGAAAACTTTGACAGTCAATATGTTCTTAAGCGTGGCACTAAAACGCGCAAGCAATGGTTAGAGTACTGGAACGACTCAGAGCGCTCGTTAGCTGAGTGGCAAGCTTTAGGTGTTCGCAGAGCCGATGGTTCAGATTTACCTAATGTAGATGTACGTGCCGCACTGGTAATGCCAGACGATATTAATGGGCGTATGTACTTAGCGTATGATAACTACAAAGTGTTTATGCACTGGAATCGTTCGTATTACTTTGCCACCAGCGTGGGGTACTTATCAGATAGAATTGGTTATCCAAAAATATAACTTATACGCTGCTATGTAATAAAAAAAGCCGCGATGCGGCTTTTTTTGTTTAATCATGATCTTTTTTAAAAATTTTGTCTTTCAAATCGATTACCTTGCCAATGCCAGAGCCTAGTTTCATAAGCTTATTTAGTTGCTCTGGGCTTAAACGTTGTAATTCTGACGACCACTTAGTAACTGTTTCCAGCAAGTTATGGATTTCACTCATTTGCTTTTGTGCGTATAGCTCTTCTTCATTACTGGCTTCATCGAGTAAGTTATCCCGAAGAAGACTAAGTGTAGGGTCTATTTCACGTTTTTTTCGCTCTTCAAATACACGGTTTGCCATATCCCAAATTTCACCCGCAGGGGCGTAATACTCTTTACGATCGCCAGGTATGTGGTGTACTTTTATTAACTGCCAAGATTGCAGCTCTTTAATACCCATACTCACATTACCACGAGAGATACTTAATGCATCGGCAATTTCGTTCGCGGTCATTGGCTCTTTGGTGATGATTAGCAAACCACACATTTGACCAATCGTACGATTGAAACCCCAGCGGCTGCCCATCTCACCACAATGCATGACAAAGGCTAAATTTTTTTCAGATAGACTCATAGCTTTTTAAGTTTCAGTAAATTCAGAAAGTAATGCTAGCACGCTTATAAATTATAGCAACGCTTAGCTAGGTATCTTTTTAGAGCACTAAATGGGGAATAAGTTTAATTTACTCCTACTTATTTTAGTAGGAGTAAATTAATTGCCTAGATGGGTTAAAGTGTGTAGCTAAAGCTTAGTTTAGCGTTACGCTCTTCGCCTGGCATGCCACCTAAAAACATGGCTTTAGAGTAGTACTTTTTATTAAACAAGTTATTTAAATTAAGCTGCATATGCCATTTATCGGTCGTGTACGATACCGCAGCATCGTAAACTGTGTAGCTTGGTACATAGCCATCAGGAATACTAAATGAACTTGAGTTCGTGCTTCTGTTATCTACAAATGTAATACCGCCACTGATATTAACAGCCTCTGGTAAATTAAACATATCTGCGTAGTAGGTAACCCACGTACTAGCAGTTACATATGGCACACCTTTTTGACGCGTATCGTAGCTGCTGCTATTTGGATTAGATTTATCGCGTGCATCTTGGTATACACCGTTTATATTTACTTTCCATTGCTCATTTAAATGTGCATTTAAATCAAGCTCTACACCTTTAGTTTGTTCTTCGCCATCGTAGTAGCTTTCTACTACATCAGGGCCTGATACACCGGCTTCATAAAGTGGGTTAGCGTATTCTAAATTAGTACGTGCGCTTTCAAATATCACAAGTGATGCTAATAATTGATCATCAAATGCTTTAAATCTAAAGCCTAAATCGTTACTAATAGACTCTGAATCTTCACGGTCGGCTTCATTGCCTGCTACTGAACCAAGTACACTGTAAGCAGTGCGTCCTTTAGCATGGTTAATAAATACCGAAAAGTCTTCAGTTGGTTGATATGTTGCGCCTAAGTTATACGTTAAGCCACTGTCAGATGTGTTTGCTTCAGGCGTTGGCTCAGCGCGGCTTGAGCTATAACGCTCATCTACGCCAAAGTGCTCATACGTTTGCTTAATACGATTATACGCCACACCTACACGCGTAGTAAGCGCATCAGTTATGTAGCCTACATGTTGAATACCTAAACCCCATGCCTGTACTTTTTTATTATAGTCACTGGTTTTAAGTGGGTCGTAGTCGTCAAAGTTACCTGTTGGCCAATTTGGCGAGCGCATATCATAAATATACGGTAATGTGCCTTGGTAAAGTACTTCGCCTTCGCTGTCATAAATAACTTTGTCTGCATCGTAAATAGAGTACTGCTTAAAGCGAATGTCTCTGTCTTCGTAGTTTGCATTAACGAGTAGTTCGTTATCAATGTCACCAAGCATAAAGTCATAGCGTAAATCTAAAAAGTACTGCCAAGATTTTTCATCAGCTTCTACTTGGCGATATTCTTGGCGACGAGCAGCAAATGGGTATAATTCGCCGTCTTCTACTAATGGGGCACGTGGGTCATTATTAATAATGCCATCACGTGTTGAATACACGTAGTTAAACGCACCCGTTTGACGCGCAAAGCTTGATGTGTAATTACGGTATTGTAGTTGTTGATTTAAAAATAAATCATCGGTAATGAAGTAATTATGCGTTAGCTTAAAGCGAAGCTCTTCACCTTCATTGTCATCTGCCATTGGAGAAATGATACCGTTAGTACCAAAATCATATGGTGTAAGTCCGTCGGTTGCTGAAAGTGAATTAGCAAGTTGTTCCTGTTGCGCCGCAGTGAGTTGTACACCGTTGCCTGAAGGATCATTTGCTAAATCGGCACCGGTTACTTCACCCGCAGTTAGCCCATTGGCGGTCTCTGCGTTATAAATTCGAATAGGGTGGCCGATAGAGTCAACCGCGATAGAATCTTTTATGTAAGCGGCAGAGAGCATGATGTCTTGCTTGTCACTAAGCACATACTTAAGTGAGGTATACAGCTCGTCTCTGTCTTCTTTTAAATCACGAAAGCCATCGCTTGAGGCCGTTTTAGCCATTACGCGGTAGGCTAAGTCATCAGTAATTGCATTGGTGCTATCAAAAGCAAGTGAATAGCTATCCCATTGACCAAGCTCAGCAGAAATTTTATGTTTTTCTTCAAATTCTGGCTTTTTTTCAATTAGGTTAATCACACCGCCTGCACTACCAATGCCATATAAACCCGTAGCCGGGCCTTTAAGTACTTCAACCGACTCAACATTAGTAAGTGAACGCGTTGGGTTGAATGTATTTCCTAAGCCGGCACCGCCGTACATGCCATCGTAGGTATAGTTAGCATCAAGGCCACGAATAACTAAATTGTCGCCTATACCGTAGTTATTACCAGCTTGAGTTAAACCACTCACGTTACGTACAAGTTCTTGGAGGCTATCTACACCTTGTGACTCTATGAGTTCACGGTCAATGATTACAACCGGTGCCGGTGTTTCCATTAACGACATATCAGACTTCGTAGCAAGACCTGAGCTCATTACAACTTGATTTTGCTTTTCGTAAACACTAATGCGTTCTATGTCTTTTTCAGCTGTTGTTGCAGCAACAGCTAACGATGAGTTTAAACACGCAAGTGTAACAAGAGAGTATTTGAATTTTTTCATGTTGATAATAATTCGCATTTATTAAAGTATGCGAATAGTAATAGTTATTATTCGTTAAGTGAATAAAAAAGTCTAAAAAAGTGAAATTAATTGCGAGGTAGGTGAGTAATTGTTCAAAAAGGTAAATTTAAGGTTAACTTTTATGCGGAAATTAAAAAAGCATGGATCTAGAAACTTCCATGCTTTTATAAATCAGTACACGTATTAGTAACTACTTTTTATAAACAACGCCCGCTTTCATAACAAAAGGAATGTGCTCAAGCACAGAAATGTTCTCAAGAGGATTACCGTCAACTGCAATAATGTCGGCTGCAAATCCTGGTTTTAACTGACCCAGCTTATTCTCCATTTTTAATAGCTTTGCACTGTTAATCGTGGCAGCCTGAATAGCCTGTAGTTCGCTCATGCCAAATTTAACCATACGGCTAAATTGTTTGGCGTTATCGCCATGGGGATAAATAGCAGCATCGGTACCAAATACCATATTTACACCTGCGTTTACTGCGCGTTTAAAGCTATCACGCTGCTTTTTAGACACCTGACGTTCTTTATTGAGATTTTCTTCATCTACGCCATTTTGCTTACCAAAGCTTAGTGTGTATTCGGTATTGTAAATATCCATAGAAAGCCAGGTGCCATGTTTTTTCGTAAGCGAGATGGCTTCATCATCTAAAAAGCTGGCATGTTCAATGCTATCTACGCCAGCTTTTATGGCGGTTTTAATGCCACTTGTGCCATGTGCGTGAGCCGCTACAGGTAGGTCGCGCATATGGGCTTCATCTACAATCGCTTTCATTTCTTCAAATGAATATTGCTGTACACCTACTTTTGTTCCTTTAGAAAAAACGCCCCCTGTGGCACAAAACTTAATCGCATTAGCGCCATACTTTATGTTTTCGCGCACTTTTACGCGTGCAGCCCATGGGCCATCAGCTACCCCTGTTGAAGTATATTTTAGCTCAGGCGGTAAACGGTTATTGTCACAATGTCCGCCTGTAATACCAAGCGATGGGCCCGCCGCCCAGATTCGAGGGCCTATAATGTCGCCAGCGTTAATCCCGTCACGTACTGCAATTACACTGTAGCCTTGTGCACCTACATTTCTAAGGGTGGTAAAACCAGCAAGCAATGTTTTTTTAGCAAAATGCGCGGCTTTAATAGCCATGCGTGGTACCGACTGACTTAAACGCTCACTTCGCGATACTGTTGGGTCACTAGTTAAATGTACATGCATATCCATAAGCCCCGGCATTAAAGTAAGCTCGGGTAAATCAATATGCTGATCATCTTTGGTTATTTTTGGTGTTCTGTTTGGAGTAACCTCGGTTATTACCCCATTATCTATTGTGAGCAAGGGGGAGTGAATAACCTCACCTGTTTTTACATCTATTAATGCTTTAGCAGTTACATAAGTAAGGGCTTGCGCGTTAAAAGTTCCTAAACACATAAGTGCAACGGAGGCGCTGAGTAGCTTTTTTTTCATTGTGTTTTTCTTCTGATGGCGGTTCATTAATTAAAATGTAACAACCAAATATAAAAGTGTAAATATAATAGGTTAATCGCCATTTATCGTAATTACTTTATTAACGCAGGTTAAATGCGCATAATCGGCTGACGATACTAAAAAGGATTATCATGAAATCAATTAAACTTGCCTTAGTTGCTAGTGGCGTTATGTTTGCATTAAGCGGCTGTATGAACACACAAACCAGTAATAACACAGGTAGTAGTGCACAGCTAAACACGTCAAACGCACCCGCAGCTATTGTTTCAGAGCTTTCTTATGAGCAGCAATTAGATGTGCTTGTAGCCCAATATTATAACGAGTTACTGAGCTTTAAACCTATTAATGCAACCTACAGTGGTCGCAGTGAATTCAACGATAAGTTTACCCCAGAGATTTCATCTAAAAATCGAGCTAAAAAAACCGCTTTTTATAAAAAGTACCAGCAGCGCCTTGCCCTTATTGATAAATCGCAATTAACAGGGCAGGCACTTTTAAGTTACGAAATACTAGCGCGAGATTTGGCGCTTAATTTGGAAGGCATGCAATTTCCATCTTACATGCTACCAATAAACCAAATGGCAGGCGCGCATAATACCTTTGCGGGTTTTGGCTCAGGGCAAAGCGCACAACCGTTTAATACAGCCGAAGATTATAGTCATTTTATAAAGCGCAGCGAAGGTTTTTTAGCTTGGCTTGCAAGTGTTCAACGCTCAATGGGGGAAGGTTTAAAGCAAGGTATTTCTTTACCAAAACCTTTAGCTAAAAAACTACAGCCGCAATTTGCAGCGCATGTTGTTAAACGTGCTGAAGACTCTTTATTTTGGGGACCAATTAAAAACTTCCCTGAATCATTTACCTCAGATCAAAAAGAGACGATCACAGCGCAGTATCGCTCACTTATTATGACGCAATTAGTACCTGCTTATAAAAGTATGAGTGATTTTTTAGTTAATGAATACATTCCTAATAGTCGTACAACGGTTGGCTATAGTGATTTACCAAATGGCAAAGCATGGTATGAATACCAAATTAAAAAAAATACCACGTTGAGTTTATCTGCGGATGAAATACACGCCATTGGGTTAAGTGAAGTGTCGCGTATTTTAGATGAAATGAAAAAAGTAAAACAGGATGTTGGATTTAATGGGCCATTGGCTGATTTTTTTCAGCACTTACGTGATTCAGATGAGTTTTATTATGAGACGCCAGAGGCATTAATAACTGCGTATGAAGATGTTAAGCAAAAAATAGATGCACGTGTTCCTTTATTATTCGATATTGCTCCTAAAGCCCCCTATGTTGTTAAAGCGGTTGAACCTTACCGAGCGCAATCTGCTGCAGGCGCATCTTATGCGGCCCCTGCACCCGATGGTTCACGCCCTGGTATTTTTTATATAAACACGTTTAATTTAAAAGCACAGCCAAAGTTTTTGCTTGAAACACTCTCTATACACGAAGCTGCACCGGGTCATCACTTTCAAATTGCTCTACAACAAGAAATTGAAGGCTTACCCGACTTTAGAAAGTTTGGTGGCTATACCGTATTTGCTGAGGGTTGGGCATTGTATGCAGAAAGCTTAGGTAAAGAACTTGGCTTATTTACCGACCCTTATATGTGGTATGGGCGTTTAGCGGATGAGCAACTTAGAGCGATGCGTTTGGTGCTCGATACTGGCTTTCATGCAAAAGGTTGGACTCGTCAGCAGGGGATTGATTACATGCTAGCTAATTCATCTATGGCTAAAAGCGATGTAATTGCAGAGGTTGAGCGTTATATAGCATGGCCTGGCCAAGCTCTTTCGTACAAGTTAGGTGAGTTTAAAATTAAGCAGCTGCGTGATTACGTTAAAAAGGCGCTAGGCGATAAGTTTGATATTAAAGCCTTCCACACTCAAATACTGATTGACGGCGCACTCCCTATGCCTATTTTAGAAGAAAAAATTAAACGTTGGGTTGCTACGCAGAAATAAAACAATACGCGAACGCCCGTGTTGATAACAGCACGGGCTTTGCGCGTATAGCTGCAATACGTTAGAATGCGCGCTCTTTAGGGGCGCGAGTAAATTATGTTTGATCAAGAATTAGCAAATACACAGTTTTGGCTTAAAAAAAGTTTAGCCGATATGAACCAAAACGAATGGGAAGCGATTTGTGATGGTTGCGGAAAATGTTGTTTAAACACCTTTATTGACAGTGAGGATGAAGACGAGTTTACCGCTACAGATCAATTACGCGAAGGTGAAGAACTTATTTTCACTAACATTGTTTGCCAATATCTTGATAACAACACTTGTGGTTGTAGCGAATACGAAAACCGCCAGACGCTTGTCCCTTCATGCGTTAAGCTTACCAAAGCTAACCTTAAAGATATCTTTTTTATGCCGCAAAGCTGCAGTTATCGCCGATTACACGAAGGCCGTGGTTTAGCATCGTGGCACCCGCTTTTAAACAATGGCGAAAAATCACAAATGCATGAGCTAGGTATATCCGTTAAAGATAAAACAGTAAAAGACTGTGACGTAAATCTTGATGACTTTGATTTATACATAGCTGAGTGGCCCACTAAGGATTGCGATTAATGAGCAACTTAAAAGCTAGCATAGGTCTAATAAACCCTAAAAGCCCTACAAATGTAGGCGGTGTTTTACGTGCTGCGGGTTGCTACGATGCAAAGCAAGTTTTCTTTACCGGTAGCCGTTATTTAAACGCCAAAAAGTTTCATACCGATACTAAAAACGTTGTTGAGCGGATCCCCTTAAATGGCACTGATAATCTACAAAGCGTTAAACCAGAAGGTGCAACTGTTGTGGTTATTGAACTCATTGAAGGCGCGACACCTTTGCCTGATTTTAAGCACCCAGAAAATGCATTTTATTTATTTGGCCCTGAAGACGGCTCTATACCAAAAGATGTTTTAAAATGGTGTGATGAAGTCGTGTACGTGCCAACTATTGGCTGTATGAACCTTGCTGCTACTTGTAATGTCGTATTGTACGACCGTTTAGCAAAGCTCGGTGGTGTAGAGAGTAGTGATTCAACCATTATTAGTTCGCGTGATACCAATAATAAAATGAAGTGGGATAAAACCTAAGCTTCGAGCAAAACTATCTTAATAAAATTTCTTTTACTTTGCGTACTTAGTTCTACACTTTAGGGAAATATCCCAAATAAAGTGTAACTATGCGCATATTGTTAGTTTTGTTTTTACTTTCACCTTTTTGCTTTGCTCAGGTCCCTGTGACTTATATGCAGGACGATACATCCTACACTGTAACAGGTGAGCGCTATAAATCAGGTTATTTATTTAGCGCACCTAACAGCACTAAAACTATTCACGTTGTTACTGAAGATTGGCCGCCTTACATTGGCGACAAACTGTGTAATAAAGGGTGGGTGTATCAATTTACCGTATCTATATTTAACAGTGCTGGCTATAGCGTTTACATTGAATTTGTTCCGTGGGCAAGAGCTGTTCGTGCCGTTGAATTAGGTAAAGCAGATATATTAATGCCAGAATACTTTATCGAAGATACCGCACCTTCTGATTACGTACCACACCAAACTCGTCGAAAATTACTTGGCCTTTCTAATTCGTTTGAAGGCGGCAATATAGGCTTTTTAAAGCGCAGAGGCGAGCCCGATAGGTTTAATGGCAATTTAAAGTCATTAAAGGGCTCGCGTATTGGGGTAGTCAGGGGCTATCAAAATACGCCTGAGTTTGATGCCATGATGGATAATAACGAATTTATTATTATTAACGCCGTTGATGATTTACAGCTTGTAAAATTACTGGCGGCTGAGCGTGTGGATTTAATTATAGGCGACCCCGCTGTACTGATTTACTCGGTTAAATATGCCTCTTTACCCGATAACGAGAAACAGGCATTACTCAGTGCTATTGAACCAGAAAGTCACCCAATTCAGTTTAATCCCTTCTACTTTGCTATTAGCAAAAAAACGCCTAATTGGTTATCTATTCTAGAAGGTATTAATACGGCTTTGTACAAGTTTAAAAATAGTGGCGAAACACAAAGGCTCAAAAAAACCTTAATGAATGAATGTGATTTGTTGTAACGTTCCAATTATTTTGTGCTTTTAATATGTCTTAAACGTGTAAAATCATTTTCAACTTGTTAATGGAGTGAAAATGACGTGAGTGAAATAAATACCAATCAATCATTTGCGGTCAAAGAGCAACAAAATAAAAATTACCTGTTACCGCTGACTGCAATGACCACACTGTTTTTTTTATGGGGTTTTATTACTGTTTTAAACGACGTACTAATTCCTCGTCTTAAAGGCGTTTTTGACCTAACTTACTTTGAAGCAATGCTGGTACAGTTTTGCTTTTTTGGCGCCTATTTTATTGTCTCTATTCCGGCTGGAATATTGGTTAAACAATTAGGTTATAAAAAAGGCATACTAACCGGCCTAGTGGTTGCCTCAATTGGCTGTATGCTGTTTTACCCTGCAGTAGTGGTGCATGAATACTGGTTGTTTTTAGGTGCATTATTTGTACTTGCTGCCGGTGTAACTGTTTTGCAGGTTTCTGCAAACCCGTACGTAGCTGCTCTAGGGCCCGAAAAGACCGCGTCATCAAGGCTAAATTTAGCCCAAGCGCTTAATGCTTTGGGTACAACAGTAGGCCCATATGTTGGGGGAATACTCTTTTTTGGTACAGCGGGAACACTAGCGGCTAGTGCCGCAAGCGCTGAATCTGTAAAAGTGCCTTATTTAATGTTAGCAGCGGCCTTACTGATTATTGCGATTGTGTTCGCCTTTATTAAATTGCCTGACATAGAAGGGCATAAAGAAGAAAATAACCCAATTAATGAAACTCGTTCATTAACACAAGCACCCCATTTAACAATGGGTGTACTGGCTATTTTTTGCTATGTAGGTGGTGAAGTTGCTATTGGTAGTTTTTTAGTTAACTTTTTTGGTGAAGCGCATATAGCAGGGCTTGAAGAACACGCTGCTGCCGCACTAATCAGCTACTACTGGGGCGGAGCTATGGTTGGTCGCTTTATTGGCTCAGCTTTACTGCAAAAGATAGCGCCTTCAAAAGCGTTGGCTTTTAATGCCTGTATGGTAATTGCCTTATTACTTGTGACTATATTTACACAAGGTAATGTTGCGCTGTACGCGGTTCTTGCAATTGGTTTATTTAACTCAATTATGTTCCCAACTATTTTTTCTGTTGCTATAGAGCGCTTAGGATCATTGACTAGTAAGGGGTCTGGCTGGTTGTGTTTGGCAATTGTAGGCGGGGCATTGGTGCCTTTATTACAAGGGTACATTGCTGATGTTGTTAATATACAGCAAAGCTTTTTTGTTCCGCTAGTGTGTTATGTATTTATTGCTTGGTATGGCTTGAACGTGGTTCGTTTAGCTAAAAAATGGTAAATACGCTTGTATGTAAGAGCGACTGAATACGTATTCAGTCGCTTTTTTATAACAAATTTGTAGGAACGTTCCAATTGGTTTGGGTCTGGCCGTAAATAATTTCGTATATTCAATATGTATCATCAAATAGCTGGTTCTTTATTCTTATTTTTAGTTCAAATTGAGCTTATCTAACTTGTTATTAGCGACACACCTTTAAATATTTGTTAAAAATACACGCTATAACAAATAATTAAAAAAGGCGTTCATGCTGTACTCACCCAACTTTAACTCGCACCGTATTGTATCTTTGGCCTTACCAATAAATAATTCCTCGAAATCGGCTTCGGCCAATTAAATAAGCATTACTTCAAAAATTACATACAAGTGGTTAGCAGTGCGCCGTGTAAATGCAAAATTTATATTGATAAGTTTGGCAACTATTCACCAGTACAAAACCATTATCGGATCAGTGCAACAAAGTATGATTAGTTATAGTGGGCACAAATCAGTGCTAAAAAGCTTTTTAAGTATTAAGCTTTGGCCGTCGCTACAGCACAAAAAATTTAAAAAAACACTTATACTGAATGTACTAAACTTAAGTTGCAATTTAGCATACGTGGTTCAAAAGTTTAGAGTTTAAAATATGGCAAAAAAATCAGTGTCAGGACAAAGTTGGTTAAGCCTTATCAACATCGATAAGGTGTATAGCTCGGATAAACAGCGCCAAGCGTTTTCGTTATTTACCATGATAGCCATTGCTATTATTGTTATCTCCATGTTGGTGGTGTTTAACTACAAGGTGTATTCGCCCATACTCACTGTTTCGTTAATAGCGGTAAACATTACCCTTATTAGTGGCGCTTTTTATTTTATAAAAACGGCCAAACTTGAAATGGTTGCATTAATAAGTATGTGTATTGTGTTTATTATGTGTGTGGCATTGACTTACACTGGAGGGAAAGAAAATACAGCGCTTTATTGGCTTATGTTTTACCCAGTGGTTTGCTTTGCAGCATTAGGCGTAAAGCATGGCTGTAGGCTTGGCTTAGGTTTATTATTGTGTTGCAGCGTTATTTTATACGGACCTGATTTTGGGCAAGTTGCCTATGGTAGCGTTGAAAAGTCTCGGTTTTTAGCGTCGTTTACGCTTGTATATATTTTTTCGTTTATTGGTGAATACTTTCGGTTTAAAAGCCACTTGGCTATTGCCGATATAACGCTTGCGCAAACGCAAGATGCCTATACTGATCAGCTTACGGGTGGCGCGAACAGGCGTTTTATCTCTGCTCACTTTTTAAAATCAGCCGCTAAAACGCCCGAAAATTACCTGCCGTTTTCTATTTTATTACTTGATTTGGATTTCTTTAAACGACTAAATGACACCTATGGTCACGATTTTGGTGACATTGTATTGATTGAGTTTACAAAATTACTCGACTCACAATTTCCAAACTCTGCAGTCAAAGCACGCTATGGCGGTGAAGAATTTGTGGTTATCTTACCTAAGGAAACGGCCTCAGCAGCTACAAAAATAGCCGATTGTTTTAAACAGTGTGTCGCAAAGCAAGCTATCTTAACAGATGATAATGAGCGGGTATTTATTACTTGTAGTATAGGTGTGGCACAGGTGGATAACGTGGAACATTTTAGCGCAGCACTTAAACAGGCTGATGAATACTTATACCTTGCCAAAGAGCGAGGCCGAAATCGAGTTGTATCAAAACACACGCAGGAGCCCTATGAGTAAAACTAAACTTATTTATGTACATGATCCTATGTGCAGTTGGTGTTGGGGTTATAAACCAACGTGGTTAAAGCTAAAAGCTGCGCTGTCTTCGCAGCTGACAATAGAATACAGAGTAGGAGGGCTTGCGCCAGATAGCCAAGAGCCGATGCCAGAAAATATGCGCGCCATGCTCCAAAGCACGTGGCATAAAATTAGTGCGATGTTGGGAACACAGTTTAATTTTGATTTTTGGCAGGTTTGTCAGCCAAGGCGCTCTACTTATCCAGCCTGCAGAGCAGCAATTATTGCCAGAGCGCATAATAAAGAGCCACAAATGATAGAGGCAATTCAACATGCTTATTATCTACATGCTCAAAACCCATCTGATGAAAGTACCCTCATTACCTTAGCTGAAAAAATCGGCCTAGATAAACAACAGTTTTTTGAAGAGCTTTACTCAGAGGCTTTGAATCAGAAATTACATGCGGAGTTAGCATTTAATGCAAGTTTGCCAATACAAGGCTTTCCTTCGTTAGTATTAATAACTGATAATAAAGCCATAGCAATTAAAATAAATTACACCGACCATCAGCAAACCCTAAACATGATTAATAGTTTATTGGCCTAATGGGCTAACACGTTACATCTATTTACTGTTTTACCCAGTATATATCGCCTCAATACTCACAGTGAGTCTGTTTTGTTACAGCTGTAATAAAACAGACTTTTTTGCGCAACATGCCTGTCATTATTCCTCTATACAATTTCACTCATTGAAAATCTTTAGCCTAAAAGAAGTCAGTTTAGGCTAAAAAAACAAACTAGCAAATCCGCTAATTAACGAGTAAAGGTGTATGCGATGAAAGGCGTTAAACCATTGATCTTAGCAGGTATTGTAGCAGCAAGTGCTGCAGTGCATGCCAATGATTTAGAAAAGGTTATCGATAAAAGCAGTGAAATAAATAAATCAGCTGCGCAATCACAAACAAAAATAGACAAGATTGCTGATTCAATGCAAGGACGTCTTCAACAGTTTAAAGTCCTCAATAAAGAAATCGATGGCTTAACTGTTTATAACGCGCAATTAACTAAACAGTTAAATAATCAAATTGAAGAAATGGAGTCACTTAATCTTTCAATGGATCAAGTCTCTATTATTGAACGCCAGATCACCCCACTAATGCTGCGTATGATTGAAGGGCTTGAGCAATTTGTAGCCCTTGATGTGCCATTTTTGCAAGAAGAGCGCACTGAGCGCATTCGCTCTTTAAACACCATGATGGACCGTGCAGATATTAACTCAAGCGAAAAATTCCGCCGCGTATTAGAAGCATACCAAGTAGAAGTTGATTACGGACGCACTATTGAAGCCTACACCTCACTGCTAACGGTAGATGGTAAAGAGCGTGAAGTAGACTTTTTGCGCATTGGCCGCTTAGAGCTTATTTATTTAACACGTGATGGTAAGCAAGCTGGTAGTTGGGATAACGACACTAAGTCGTTTTCTACTTTACCAGATTCCACAATTAGTCAAATTAATAAAGGTTTACGCATTGCGCGTAAGCAGCTTGCCCCAGATATGTTAACTCTGCCAGTACACGCAGCAGAATAAGAGGTTGAAGATGAAACTGTTTACTCAAATGACAAAAATGGCCCTTTTTGCTGCAAGCCTAAGCTTTGCAGGCGCAAGTGTGGCAGCTGAGCCTATGAACTTAGACTCACTATTAAAAACACTTGAAAAAGGCAAATCGGCTCAAAGCGTGCAAAACAAGCAACGCGAACAAGAATTTATGGCGCGCCAAAACGAACAAGTACAAATGCTTAACAATATACAAGCAAAGCGTAATCAAATGCTTGGCGAGTCTGAGCGTTTAGAAACACAGTTTGAAGAAAACGAAATTAAACTTGCTAACCTAACAGATACACTGTCTAAACGAATGGGTTCTTTAAAAGAGCTATTTGGCGTGCTTCAGCAAGTTGCAGGTGATTCTAGCAATAAGTTTGCAACTTCTGTGGTATCAGCTGAAATTGCGGGTCGTAGTACTTTTATGGATGAGCTTGCTCAAAAAATGGGTTCTACTTCAAAGCTTGCCTCTATCGAAGATATTGAAAAAGTATGGTTTGAGCTACAACGCGAAATGACAGAGCAAGGCAAAGTTAGCCGCTTTACTACCGATGTAATTGTACAAGGTGGTGAAAAAGCACAACAAGAAGTGGTGCGTGTAGGTGCTTTTAACTTAATCTCTAACGGTAAATACCTAGAATTTAACCCAGTAACAAATACCTTAAGCGAGTTAAATCGCCAGCCTGTAGCACGTTTTACTGCAACTGCACAGGAATTACAAAATGCTAAAAGCGGTGTTGTACAGTTTGCGCTTGACCCAACGGGTGGCTCAATTTTAGGCTTATTAGTGCAAGCACCCGATACGCAAGAGCGTGTACATCAAGGTGGCACAGTCGGTTATGTTATTTTGAGTGTAGGTGTTATTGCTTTACTTATCTCACTTGAGCGTTTTTTCTCATTACTGGTTATTGGCGGTAAAGTACGTCGTCAGCTTAAAGATGATGTAGCACGCGATGACAACCCACTTGGCCGCGTAATGAAAGTAAAAGATCAGTTCCCTGATGTAGCCCACGACACATTAGAGCTTAAATTAAGCGAGGCTATTTTACGTGAAATGCCAAAAGTAACGCGTAATTTAACGCTTATTAAGATTATTTCGGTAGTGGCACCGCTGCTAGGTTTACTCGGTACCGTTACCGGTATGATCAACACTTTCCAAGCAATCACATTATTTGGTACAGGCGACCCTAAACTAATGGCTGGTGGTATTTCGCAAGCATTGGTAACAACGGTGCTAGGCTTAGTTGTTGCAATTCCTACTGTATTTTTATACACCCTACTTAATACCCGCGCTAAAAACATTTTGCTTACTATTCAAGAGCAAAGCGCAGGTATTATCGCACACCGAAGCGAGAAGGGAGCATAAACCATGGTGCTATTGATTGACTCAATCAATGCTATCCGTGATTTTCTCGACACTGGTGGCCAAGTTCTCTTGGTCATCGGGGTGTTAATCTTCGCGATGTGGTTATTGATACTCGAGCGATTTATTTATTTTTTCAAAGGCTTTAGTCGTTACAAGCAAAAGCTAAAAGCGCAGTGGAAAAACCGTGCAGAGCGCAATAGCTGGAATGCTGAACAAATTCGCCAGGCAATGATCTCTCGTGCCTCAATGCGTTTAGACACCAACTTAGCGCTGATAAATGTAATGGTTGCTTTGTGTCCGCTACTTGGCCTGCTAGGCACAGTAACCGGCATGATTGAAGTATTTGATGTAATGGCCATTACCGGTACGGGGAGTGCGCGCTCTATGGCATCAGGTGTTTCTAAAGCCACTATTCCAACCATGGCAGGTATGGTGGGTGCACTTTCGGGTGTATTTGCCTCTACGTTTTTACAACGCAAAGCTAAGCGCGAAGTTGAACTACTACAAGACAGCATGGTTTTAGACCATTAAGTAATATTTTGATAAGCGGCTTATAGAGTCGCTCATCCTAGGAGAATAATGATGAGAGCCCCATTAGGAAATCTATTTCAAGAAGATGACGCAGAAGAAATTAACATGACCCCAATGCTAGACGTTGTATTTATCATGCTTATTTTCTTTATTGTTACCGCCTCGTTTGTAAAAGAAGCCGGTATTGATGTAAACCGCCCAGAAGCCGCCACAGCGGTAAAAAAAGAACGCGCCAATATTTTAGTGGCTATTTCTGATAAGGGCGAGATTTGGATTAATAAACGCCAAATTGATGTACGCGCAGTGCAAGCGAATATTGAGCGCTTAAAAGCTGAAAACCCACAAGGGAGCGTGGTCATTCAGGCTGATAAAAAAGCCACCACTGATATGTTAATAAAAGTAATGGATGCGTCGCGTGCTGCGGGTGCATTTGATGTGTCAATTGCTGCACAAGATGCGTCTTAAGGGTTAGTCATGTTGCGATATTTAGTAGCATTAATAGTGGCGGGTGTAGTGACCTTTATGCTGTTTTTGGGCATGCAGGCACTGATCACCGGTGGTGAAGGTGCCATGTCGGAGCCAGTAAAAGGAAACGTTTTAGACTTTGTACGTTTGAAAAAAGAAGAAACCGTACAAAAGAAAGAACGTAAACCACAAAAGCCACCTACTCCAAAAGAGCCACCACCGCCAATGGAGTCGCCGCAAATGCAAAATAATGATGCAAACGTGGCCAGCAATAATTTTGATTTTGGTGCCGATGTAAGCAGCGATGTTGATTTAGCAGGTGGATTAGCGCTTGAAACAAGTGATGGTGAATACCTACCGATTGTAAAAGTAGCCCCTGTGTATCCGCGTCGTGCGTTATCGCGTGGTATTGAAGGCTATGTCATTGTGGAATTTACAGTAACTAAGCAAGGCACAGTGCGCGACCCCCAAGTAGTAAAAGCGGTCCCTGAGTCACTGTTTGATAGAGCTGCCATGGATGCTGCACTTAAATTTAAATATAAACCGCGTGTAGTAAATGGTGAAGCCGTTGAAGTAGCCGGTGTTCAAAACAAAATATCTTTCCAAATTAATGGTTAACTTATCTTAATTGGATGAAATAGCGAGGCGATTATGAAATTACTACCTACAGCTAAAAATTTAAAACTGGCATTATTTTGCACTGCCGCGATTAGTGCAAGTATTGTGGTGCCAAGTACACTCAGCCTTATGCCTGGGATAAACGTAGCCATTGCCCATGCTGAGCAAAAAACAAAACGTGTCCCCGCACTGCGCGAAAAGGTATATACCCAGCTCGCTCGTGCGCAAAAGCTTGCCGACGAGGGCGATGTAAAAGGCGGCCTTGAAGCACTTGATAGCATTCAAGAGCGAGCGTCTAGTATGAACTCGTACGAAATTGCGATGATGCATAACTTTTACGGCTTTATTTATTACAACGAAAATGATTTGCCAAAAGCGATTGCCTCGTTTGAAAAAGTGGTAGCCGAGGAGGCTATTCCTGAATCATTACGTTTAAGTACCACGTTTAGCTTAGCACAGCTTGCAATGGCGAATGGTGAGTATAAAAAGGTAATTGCGTTTTTAGATAAGTGGGATGAAATAAATACCAAACCGATTACTGAAGGGTATTATCTACTTAGAGCGCAAACTTACTACCAGTTAAAAGAATACTCAAAGGGGCTTGAGTACATCAATCAAGTGATTTCGCTTAGTGACAGCGAAGGTAAAACCCCTAAAGAAAACTGGCTTGTATTACAACGTGCTATGTATTACTCACTTAATCAAACTGACAAAGTAGTCGCTGTGCTTGAACGTATGGTAAAGCTATACAATAAACCAGAGTATTGGGTTCAGCTAGCTGGTATGTACGGAGAAACCGGCAAAGAAAAAGAGCAACTCGCCGTAATAGAAGCGGCGTATCAACAAGGCTTTTTAAAAACCAAGTCTGACTTAAGACAGTTATCGCAAACTTACCTTTATAACGGCCTGGCATATAAAGCAGCTAAAACAATGAGTGATGCGATAGAAAAAGGCCTTGTAGAAAAATCAGCGAAAAACTATGCCTTTATTGCAGAGGCCATGATTCAAGCTAAAGAAGATGAAAAATCGATTAGCTACTTTGCAAAAGCGGCTGACCTATCAGAGCATGGTAAGTACGATCAACGCCTAGCTGAAGTTTACGTTAACACCGAGCAATACGAAGAAGCCGCTGATGCTGCGCGTAAAGCGCTTGATAAAGGCGGTCTTGATTTTGAATCAAATGCTTACGTTGCGTTAGGTATGGCGCAGTACAACATGCAAAATTTTGATGCGTCAATTTTAGCGTTTGAACAGGCTGAAAAACATAAAAAATCTCAGCGTTTGGCACAACAGTGGATCAAATATGTAAAGCGTGAAAAAGTGCATGCAGAAACTCTCAAAACAGCTTTATTGTAAATTTTAAAGCGCTTTACTCATTAAAAAGTAACGCGTGTAAAACTATTTCATAATCGCAACACCAAAACCGCCTTAGGGCGGTTTTTTTCGTTGCTAAAATATTTAAGTTGCTGAATTTTAATTAATTACTATTGTCATTTTATGGTTACTAAAGTGTAACTGCTTTGTCATATCCCTACAGTATCTTATTTGCATCCGATAACTCAGGTCACCTTAATGCATGAGTATCGTGCCTTAAAGTGACTTAAGTTTTTACTTAAAGCGCTAACACAATAATTAAATACTTTTACGGAGTGAACAATGAAATTATCTGGCTTATTCAAAATCAGCTTAGTGACTACAGCAATAACATTGGCTGGTTGTGGCGGTGGTGATATTAACGTTACACCGACTACAGTTGATAACAGTGTAGACAATTCAGTGACTAACCCAAGTGGTAATAATGGTGGCGATACAATAAGTTGCGCTACATACACATTAGATGGAGCTACATTTACAGGTGAAGCAGAGGGCATTAACTGTTTATATAGCCAAGCATTTGCAAGTAATGCAAAAGAAATTACTAGCTCTTTTGTTATCCCCGCGCTAGACGATGGCGGTGCCCATGTTTTTGAAGGTGCTTTATTTATTGGTGACGATGTAGACACATCTACTGGTGCTACTATTGATGTTAATGGCCCAACGTTGTCTATTGAAGCAGGCGCTACCATTGCGTTTACCAAGCCAGAGAGTTTTATTCGTATTGCACGTGGTGCAAATATTGAAGCAATTGGTGAAGTAGATAAGCCAATTATTTTTACAAGTATCAAAGAAGTTGATGGTGATGATTCAACAACCGCTCAAATTGGGGATTGGGGTGGTGTTCAGGTAAATGGACGTGGCCATTCTATTCGTTGTACAGCGACAGCAGCGGCACAAGACATGTGTAACCATTCAGCTGAAGGCATTGTATCTTATTACGGTGGTAATGATCCGCAAGATAGTAGCGGTATTCTAAAGCATATTGTTATTAAGTATGCAGGTTTTGGTGTTGAAGGTGATGAGCTAAACGGTTTAACACTAAATGCTGTTGGCTCAGGCACAACAATTGATTATGTTCATGTACATAATGGTTTTGATGATGGAATAGAGCTTTTTGGTGGTAGCGTTAACCTTAAACACATTGTTGTTACTGATACAGGTGATGACGGTATTGACTGGGATGAAGGTTGGAAAGGCTACGGACAGTACATTCTTGTACGTTCAAATGAATATGGAAATCATGGTTTTGAAACAGATGGCGCAAAAGTTGATCCATTATCTGCAGACGCACAAGACTTAGTAACGACTGTTTCTAACCCAACTATTGCTAATGCAACCGTTGTTACTACTGGTGATCAAGGTGCTGAAGGGCGTCGTACTGGTGCCGGTATGGAAATGAAAGAATGGGGTAAAGCGCAATTAGCTAACATGTTGTTTGTAAACTCATCATCTGTAGATGGTGCTGGCTGTTTTGATTTATATAATGAAAAAGATAAGTCAGGAGATGCTGGTGTGCATGCCAATGCAAACAATGGTGATATCGCATTTATGAATTCAATATTTGCGTGTGGTAAGAATTTTGAAGACGTAAATACTCCTTTAACCGGCGCGTTAGCAAGCTTTGATATCAATACCTGGTTTACTGGTGGCGAAAATAACCAGCTGATTGGTTTTGCTGATTTTGCAAATGTGCTTGGTGCTGATGGTGTTTCAACTGCAGCAACTATTACAGATTCACAAGGTACTACGGTAGCGACAACAGCGAAAGACATGAGTGAAGTTGACTCTTTCTTTACTAACGCAGGCTACATTGGTGCACTTAAAGAGGGTGAATCAAGTGAATGGGCTGATTTTGTAGCTGCATCTTTACAACGCGCTAGTAATTAATCTAGACCGGCTCTAATTATAAGGCGCTTTGGCGCCTTTTTTAAGGGAATTTTAGGTTTAGAGGATATAAATATGAAACATCAAAAGCAGTTTAAAACTAATCTAATAACGTTATCTCTGCTCTCCCTTTTTTCTTCATTTAATTCTTTCGCTGAACAGGCACAAGAAATAATCAATGAAGAAGCGATAGAAGAAGTTGTTGCAACAGGTACACGCCTCAAAGGCAGTGCGAGTGCAGTAATTGATGAACGTAAAAATCAGGCATTTGTTGCTGATATAATGGGTTCAGAGCAAATATCTAGAACAGGTGATAGCGATGCCGCTTCTGCACTTCGCCGTGTTACAGGCTTATCGTTAGTTAACGATAAGTTTATTTATGTACGCGGTTTAGGTGAGCGTTACTCAAGCGTGCGTTTAAATGGCGCGGTTGTTCCAAGCCCAGATCTGACCAGAAATGTAATTCCACTTGATATTTTCCCATCAAGTATTATTGAATCTTTAGCTGTTCAAAAAGCCTATTCACCTAATATGCCTGCGGCTTTTGGTGGTGGTGACGTTAATATCAGGACGAAAAGCATTCCAAGTGATACTTTATTTAAAGTTGAGATTGGTGCTAGCTATAAAGATACAAACGATGAAGGCTACACATACAATGGCGGTAGTGACGATTGGTTAGGTAAAGATGATGGTACACGCGCATTACCAGGAGCCGTTAAAACGGCGCTAAATACCTATATCAATGGCTTGTCTGATATCTCATACAGAAATATAAGAGATGTGGAGTCAAGACGTCAGGGGGCTGACATTGGTCAAGCAGCTGCTATAGATTTAAATAAAAGTTTATCAAAAGCACTACCAAGAGATTTTGGCTTAGAAAAAGAAAGCTTAAACCCTGATGCAGGCATTAAAGCTGTTTATGGCGACCGGTTTGATAACTTATTTGGCTTAGACGGCTCTTTTGGCTTCTTAGCATCAGTTGCTTATGAAAATGAATGGTCTAATGCAGAGAAGTTTAGCGCAGTACTTTCTTCCGTTGACGCATCTGAATCTGAATGTTCAAAAGATGACTTTACTTGTTACTCTGCCACAGAGAAAGAAGTATCAACAAAGCATAATATAAAATTAAATAGCTCTCTAAATTTAGGTTATAAAATTGGCGGCCATGATTTAACAGCCACCTATATGATGCTACGAGATACTGAAGATGAAGCTTCTGTTGCGCTTTACCAAGAGCCTTCAAAGTCATTAAGCATTGATGCTGGGCAATTACAGCGAAGCCACCTAACCTCTTTTGAGGAACGTGAACTTGAAATACTTCAACTTCGTGGAATGCACAATTTAGAATGGAGTTTTCTTGAAGGTGTTGGTGTAGATTGGCAATACACTGATTCAACAGCGACGACGAGTATACCTGGCGAGCTTGAAGTAACGGTGCGTGATGAGTACGTCGATGGCGAATATCAACGTACCTTTTATAATGGCAGCTTAGGTGGCAATCCTTATTTGTATCGATTTGTTGAGCTAGAAGATGATGTAGAAAACTGGGGCGTTAATATTAACAAAGTTTTTTACTTTGATAACGCCGAAGTTGAAATCGCGGGTGGCGGCTATTTTGTTGAAAAAACGCGTGATTATCGCACCGACTTTTTTAACTATCGTTTTAGCCAAACACAGTCTTTAGATTTAGCACAAAGTGAAGAAGAAGCGCTGTCAATTGGTAGTTTCTTTGCAAATGATGCAGTGATCGATTCAACGGATGTAGAGTTATTGTTTCAAGAACCTACAGCCGATGATTACTTAGCAGCGCAAATGATTGATGCTTATTACGGCTCTTTTGATATCACTTTTGCTCAAGATTGGCGTTTAAGTGGTGGTGTGCGTTACGAGGACTTCCGCCAAGTTGCCCTTGCTTTTTCTCGCTCAGCATTTGATCCTGCTTTATTGGCAGATAAATTAAGTGCAGATGCGATAAAACAAGCAAGTGTGATGGAAGATGAGTATTTTACTTCATTATCCATGACATACAGTCAGCAGTCGTACCAGGTTCGTTTTGGCTATGGCAGCACGGTTGTTCGTCCTGACTTGCGTGAGTTAAGCCCTGTTCAATTCCAAGATCCGTTGACCGGTTATCGAACGCTTGGTAATCCATTCTTAGAATCTAGTTACCTAGATAACTTTGATGCACGTATCGAATTTTATATGGACAATGGTGATAACTACTCAGTTGGCGCATTCTATAAAGATATAGATAACCCAATCGAAGCATTATTAACTGAAAGTGATGGCCGTTTTACTTTGCAGTTTGACAATGCAGATACAGCCTATGTTTACGGTATAGAAGCTGAATGGTTAACTGAGTTGCATAGTGATTTATTAGGAGGTGCTTTTTTTACTTCTGGTAATTTAACAGTAAGTGATTCAGAAGTTGAAATTGCACAAGAGCAGCGCGCCGACCTTACTAATCTAAAGCGACGCATGACTGGGCACTCAAAGTATGTAGCCAACTTACAATTGAATTACGATTCGCATGATGGCATGCACCAAGCTTCAGTTATTTATAACGTATTTGGTGACCGTATTTTAGCTGCGGGTGTTAACAATTTTGATGACGCTTACGAACAACCTTTAAACTCGTTAGACATGGTTTATAGTTACTACCCAACGTTCAATACTACATTAACACTCAAAGTGAAAAATATGTTAGGACAAAACTTTGAAGTAGAACAAAATGATGTGTTAATTCGTTCTCAAGAAACGCCTAGAGAGTTGAGTTTAAGCTTTAGCTATGAGTTTTAAAGCCCCGAACGACTAAAATAAGCCGATACAACCTAGCCCTGCCATATGTAGGGCTTTTTACTAGCTCAGTTTTAGACGCAGTTGTAGTTTATTATTTTTTATATAAATGGTGTTTTTATATCTCTTTTAACTTAAACATCATTCACTTCATACACATACTCTCTCTAAATCATTTAACTTTAATGACTCTTTAACAAATAAATCACAATTACTATTTATATTTAACGGGCTGTAATTAAGTTTTTATAATTTTATTTTAAAAGGAATAATATCCATGAATTTACTAAGAAAGGTTATTAGCTCAGTTGTTATAGTTGGTTCTTTTGGTTTTGCGAATGATGCTCTAGCTGCAAGATCATGTTCTGTTATTGTCGATGATATCCAGCTAAATCATTCTCAGGTAATTGTAAAAACAACTAATAGTATTACTCACATGGCTAATGACAAGTTAACTTTAGCTTACCAAGACACTCAATTTGGCCAGATCTTAGAAAAGCTTGCTGAAGCAAAAAGTTTAGAAACGCCTTTAAAAATTTATATACTTGAGGAGTTTAATGGTGATGATGCGCGCAGTTGTAGTGATAGCATTACTGACTATATAGGATCAGTTCATCGCATCTAATGGTCTAAATTTTTTGTAGCCCCATAATTAGTAAAGGGCTACAATTTAATATACTACTGACACTTTATAGTTGCATAAAGTTGATAGCATTGGTTTTTACTACCGGTGCTTTTCACTGTCCATAATTGGTTATACCAATCAAAGTTACCATAAGCGCTTTCAT
This sequence comes from Pseudoalteromonas sp. S3776, assembly GCF_005886915.1. NCBI lineage: Bacteria > Pseudomonadati > Pseudomonadota > Gammaproteobacteria > Alteromonadales > Pseudoalteromonadaceae > Pseudoalteromonas > Pseudoalteromonas sp. S3776. Next base: position 92,934 of record NZ_PNCU01000001.1, read on the forward strand.
CTTCCCCACAAGTAATTGTACTTCCAGAGATTTCTTGGTTATGGCCACGTTCTTCACAAAATTGATTTCCATTTGTAGATCCTACGAAAAATGGCTTTAAGTTACCATTTATCCACACTTTTGGGCTGTAATAGGTTGTGGCAGTATTAACTAAGACGCCTTGTCGTTCTTCTATACCAAGTTCAGCACGTGTAAAGGTTACTTGTCCATCTTTATTTAGCGTAATTCGTTTGCTGAAATCGTTGAGTTTGCAAATACATTAATCGATGTTGAACTCAAAGCAAGTAGAGCGAAAGTTAGTGTTTTCATCATTTTTCCTTTGGTTAATATAAAATTTAATAAATGTCTGTATTTAATGTTCCTACTAAGCTTGGTCGGTTTAGGTTTCAACAGGGTGACGCTTTTATTAATGTTTAATTTATCTACCTTTTGTCACATGCCCTTACAGTATGAAAAATATTTAAGTTTCGATTTATTCACTAGTTTTAGGGTGCTTAGGGTGTTATTTTGGCGTTAATAAAAATTAATTCTCACGCAATGAATTTTAATTTTTAATGTATTAAGGCATCTTTTATGAACCAAACAGTGGAACAAACAATGAAAAAAGTAGGATTAGTCGGTTGGCGTGGCATGGTAGGCTCTGTGTTATTAGAACGTATGCAACAGCAAAGTGATTTTGCACATATCGACACCACCTTTTTCACCACCTCACAAGCTGGGCAACTCGGCCCTGATATTGCGGGCGACGCAAAACCGTTATTAGATGCAAGTGATGTAAATGAACTTGCTAAAATGGATATTATTGTTACCTGTCAAGGTGGTGATTATACCAAAGCGGTTTACCCTAAATTACGCGAATCGGGTTGGGATGGTTACTGGATTGATGCGGCATCTGCACTGCGCATGGTTGATGACAGCATTATTGTACTTGACCCTGTAAATAAAGATGTCATTGAACAAGGTTTAGCGCAAGGCGTAAAAACTTTTGTAGGTGGTAACTGTACCGTATCGTTAATGCTACTTGCTTTAGGTGGTTTGTTTGAGCAAGACCTAATTGAGTGGGTAAGCCCAATGACTTACCAAGCGGCCTCTGGTGCCGGCGCTCGTAATATGAAAGAACTTATTGCACAAATGGGCGCTATTCATTCAAGCGTTGCCGAGCAACTAGATAACCCAAGTTCAGCTATTTTAGAAATTGATAAAATAGTGAGCGAAAAAATGGCTTCAAGCGATTTACCACAAGACCAATTTGGCGTACCGCTAGCCGGTAGCTTAATTCCTTGGATTGACGTGCCAATGCCAAGTGGCCAGTCTAAAGAAGAGTGGAAAGCCCAGGTTGAAGCGAACAAAATTTTAGGCTCTTCTAAACAGCCAGTGCCCATTGATGGTTTATGTGTACGTATTGGTGCAATGCGTTGTCATAGCCAAGCGATGACCATTAAATTACGTGAAGATATTAGCGTAGAAAAAATTGAAAAAATTTTAGCGTCGCATAACGAGTGGGTTAAAGTGATTCCTAATGAGCGCGAAATTAGTGCTACCGACTTAACACCTGTTAAAGTAACAGGTACTTTAAGTATTCCTGTTGGCCGTATTCGTAAACTTGCTATGGGCCCTAAATACATCAGCGCATTTACTGTGGGCGATCAGCTGTTATGGGGTGCTGCAGAGCCACTTCGTCGTATGCTGCGCATTATTGTAGATGGTGAATAATTTCTGCATTTAAAAGTGTATATTAAAAAGGGGTTAGCCTATTGCTAACCCCTTTTTTAGTTAAGCGGCACTGCATACGCTACTTTATTTTTCCCCTCGTGTTTTGCTATATACAACGCTTTGTCTGCTAAATCTATTGCTTTATCAATTGGCGTGTTAACAGACTTAATGCTGATCACCCCAAAGCTTGCCGTAACATTTATGCATTGCTTTTCGTATTCAATAGGCTTACTCGCAAGAGTTTCTCGCAGTTTATCAGCAAACTGCTGTGCTGTTAGTTCTGAGTCTCTAGCTATGAGAACGACAAATTCTTCTCCGCCTAGTCGAGCAAAAATATCGTCTTTTTGTAAACACATTTTTATACGCTGAGTTGCTTGGACTAGCACTTCGTCTCCTGCGGCGTGTCCATAGTCATCATTTATATTTTTAAATGAGTCTATATCCCAATATATAAGGGATACATGCTGTTTACAGCCAAGCTGAGATTCAATTTTTTGTTGGCCAATGTCGTAAAAGCCACGTCTGTTAATACACTGTGTGAGTAGATCAGTCATGGCCAGTTTTTGCATTTCTTGGGCTAAATCAGAAGCCATTATAAAAATAATAAACACCGCCATACCAACATGCGCAGTCGGGACTGTGATAAAATTAATGAGTGTGTATAAATCTAAATAAGCTTGGTTTACTTGGCTGCCTTGCATAAGTGCAATCGTCGCAGCAATAAATAAACACACTCCACACACTGTGTAAGTAATGGCAGCTCCAATTTCGGCAGGTAGCGATTTAGCTTTATGTTTTATGATGATGATGGCATTGAGTAGTAGCAGTAAAATATCGTAATAAATATACAACGACATGGATAAACCAATATGAACATTTACGGCTTTATAATAATAAACTAAGGCTAAGGTAATTACAGCTATTGCTAATAAATACCTTAAATTAATAGGACTTCGAGCTCGAATAGCGTGTCCCCAAGTTCCCAAAATTACAGACCCCATAGATAAACTGACCCCTGTCATCCAATAGAGGGTGTCTGAGTCGAAGTGAGGCCGCAATAAAATAGTCCCCCATTGGCACGCAGAAAGTATAAACGCGCCTGCCCAAAATAAAGCATACGACTTTTTGCCTAGTGTAAACCACGCCATTAAAAATATAACAGACCAAATAATGCTGGTTAGCAAAAGAGTAATTAAAATAAAAAATATTGGGCTCATAGAGTCTATGTTCGTGAGTAAGTTATCTTTTACTGTAGTTGAGCTTATAAGTTTATTCGAGTGGGTTAGGTGTTTTTAGCCGTCGCTTTTGTAAATGTTTATGTATTGAGTGAATTTAGCTAATACTTATGTATTGTGCCTCGTGGTATGCCTTTTGCTCGCAGTATTTTGATATACCTTTATTCGTTCGGTTTCAGCTTTTTTGTGAGTATTTAATTCACTTTTGTAGGTATTTTTTACTTAAACCGAGTTATTTATACCAATTGCTTTAATCAACTTATCTCTTTGAGAGTGAGCACATGTTGTCGGCGATGCAAAAACGCGTTATTTAATTTTTCCTAATTAAAATTTTAACGCTTGTAGCAACATCTATCGCTCAGCAAAATGATTGAGGTCTTTATAGCGATTGGTATGGGCCTTCACATAAGGAAAGATAATGGCTTCTACTTTTAAAAATTCACGCGCAAAATGGTTTTATGCCTTAGTGGTTACAGCCTTGCTGTTAATTTTACTCAGAGCAATAGCCCCTTATGCCGTGCAATATTATGTAAATCAGCAGCTTGAACAAACTCAAGGCATAACAGGGCATGTTGGTGATGTAGATTTATATTTATACAGAGGCGCTTACGCTGTTGACGATGTAGAAATTTACGCGGTAGATGCCACGCAGGTTCCTAAGCCGCTACTCTCTATAGATACGCTCGATTTTTCGCTCGCGTGGTCTGCTTTATTGAACGGTAATTTTGTCACCAACATGGCTTTTATCCGCCCAGAGATTGTTATTTACGATAAGGACCCCGCTACTGCAGAACAAAACCAACAAGTTAAAGACGAGACAACGTGGGTAGGCCTTGCCAATGATCTGGTACCGTTTTCAATCGATATGCTTCGTATAGAGAAAGGTAAAGTAACTCTAGTTAATGCCACCAGCGAAGGAGAGCAGCCAACCTATATATCAAATATAAACGCTAATATTAACAACATTACCAATGCACAAAACCTCTCTAAAACCTTAGTTACGAGTTTAAAAGTAGAGGGGCAACTAGTGGGTGAAGCTAAGTTGTCTTTAAATGGTAAATTAGACCCCTTTAGCGATAAAGCTAACTTTGATTTTAATGTTGAAGTGCAGCGTTTTTCGGTTAAAAACCTTGAGACTGTTTTTAAAGTGTATACCCCATTTGATATTGAAGCCGGCGGCATTGATGGCGCCATGGAATTGGCCGCTAACAATAATAACTTAAATGGATATGTAAAAGCCGGTGTTCATGACTTAAGTGTTTTTTCGTGGCGTGAAGATATAGAAAAAGATGATGACGGCCTATTTACCGTTATTTTTGAAGGCAGTATTGATTTACTCGGTGCGCTTTTAGAAAACGACGAGTCAGAGCTGGTGGCTGCTCGGGTGCCCATAGATGGACAGCTAGACAACGCTGATGTATCTACTTTTGAAGCCGTGATCTCGGTATTAAAAAACGCGTTTTTTGAAGCATTTAAAATGAAGGTTGATAATGTGATTTCATTTGAAAGCACACAAGAGCAACAAGACGAGTAACACAAATTCACTTAAATAAGCTCTTTATTTTAAGGGGGAAAACGTTTAGGTAGCAGGTAAAAAAATTCGTTATTAGTTGTTCTAATTGAGTGAGTTTTAACTCAGGTTGCGACACGTTTAACCCCGCAAAATGAGTTAGTATTATTGCAAATTGGTATTCCATACAGCCCTTTGTATTAATTCAATACAAAGGGCTTTTTGAGCTTTTAGCTAGGTGTATTTTTATTTTCTGATGTTTTACTTAATAAGGTTTTTAGTTCAGCTATTTGCGCTTGTAGCTCTAGCACTTGTCCCTGCGTTGCAGGCAGTGAGTTGTTATCTGCTTTTAGCTCACGGGCACTACGATGTTCTTCGCTCATTACTTCTAAAATAGCACCTACCATCATGTTTAAAAATACAAACGCAGTTAAAAAGATAAACGTGAGGTAGTAAATCCAGCTCAGCTCGTACACCGCCATAGTTTCGTACATAATGTCGGTCCAATCTTCAAAGGTGGCTATTCTAAATAGCGTAAGCATTGAAATGGATACATCTTGCCAAAGCACTGGGTTAATATCAGCAAACATCATACTGCCCATGGCTGCGTAAATATAAAAAATAACAAACATTAGCAGCGCTATATAGCCCATTTGCGGAATGGCTTTTAGCAAGGAATTAACTAATAAACGCAGCTCAGGGATCATAGATACTAAACGCAGTACCCTAAATATACGTAGCAATCGGGCAAGTAACATGGTTGATCCTGCAGCAGGGTAGAGGCTACCAAGTACAATAATGGTATCGAATATATTCCAGCCCTTTGAAAAGAAGTCTTTTATACCTTTACTTGCAATAAAGCGAATAATTAACTCAATTAAAAAGAAGGTAGTGATCCCAACATCCATCCAATTAAGGGCAAATTCTACAGTCGGGTGAAGTGAGTAAGTGTGAGCACCTACAGTAAGAGCAGAAACAACAATAACAGCGATAACAAATGATTGAAATATCTTGCTTTTGTCTATACGCTGAAACAACTTTTGTAACTGCGACATCATAACTATGAATCCTATGCAAAGTAAGGTTTTATGGCGCTAATATACAATAATATTGTTGTGATTTAACCCATTTTTATCACTAAAAATGTAAGGAAATTTAATGATAATCAGTCAAATAACTAAAAGTGCATTGCTGCTTGTGGGATTATCGGTACTTGTAGGGTGTAGCTCTGATGCCCGCTTTCACGAAATACAATCGGCACGGCTTGATGAATGTAATTATAAAGCCGATAAAGAGTATTATGAGTGCCTTGAACAACAAGATAAAAATTTCGAAGAATATAAAAAACAGCAAAACGAACAAACACAATAATCTATGACTAAAACACAAAAATTGCGCGACAAACAAATACGTCAAGCTCTCACTCACGCCTGTGAGCAAATAAAAGCGACTCATTATGGTTTTGCCTATTTAACTCACACCATTGATTTAAAAAATGAAGCAAAGTCACTAAAAATAAGCTGCTATTTTGAAGATGATATAGCCTATCACGACGCCGAGGCGCATTTTTCTCAGCTAGTCGATATTATTAACGCTGAACTTAGCAAAATTAGCTTACCAGTAGCGGCTAAGCAAATAGCGTTTTTAGTTGATTAACATTGGTTTGCCTAGCTATGGACGGTATAATTACCAAAATTATTTTTAGGATGTAAAGCATGGCTGTTCCATCGCGTTCGCAAATCACACCAGGTACAACCGTAAATATTGTATTAAAAGAAGATCAACGCAGCGGCACATTAACACAAGGTGTAGTCGAGCGTTTATTGACTAAATCACCTAATCACCCGCATGGTATTAAAGTACGCCTAGAAGACGGTCAAGTTGGTCGAGTGAAAGAGATTTTAGAATGACAACGTTAACTGAGCAGGAATTTTGGGACTTAGTAACTACCCCCGACCTTGGGCTTGACCCACAAAGTGTAAGTGAAAACTTAAAAGCTAAATTAAGTGAGCTAACTGATGAGCAGCTTATTGCTTTTGATAAGTTTTTTGGTATTCACATGCGCAAATGTTTTACCTGGGATTTATTTGGCGCTGCATTTGTTATGGCCGGTTGTAACGATGAATACGGCTTTAGCGAATTTAGGTGTTGGCTTATCTCTCGCGGACAAACAGTATTTAACAATGCTCTAGATAACGCCGACTCACTTGCACAGTGCACCCCAGTGTATTATTTAAATGAGCAACCTTACCCTTATATTGATGAGTATGATTTAATTGCGGGTTTACTCTATGAAGAGCGTAACGATGACGAATTACCTTTTGTACCCTCAGGGGAGCAACCTACAGGTAAGCGCTTTAAAGACAAACCCAAGTTTTTAAAACAAAGCTATCCGCAATTATTTGCAAAATACTGGCAGTAATACTCAACGCTACTAACATTCAAGATGGTTACATTTAGTGTCATCATCTTGAATTTTCCTTTCACAGTTGTTCACAATCGTACCTATTTATACATTTTTTAAATGACTCTATGTTAATTGTTATGTTACATTAGTGTGTTTTAAAATGAACAAACACTGAATAATAACAATATACGACATAGGAATGTTATGTATAAAACACTCTCATCAGGATTGATAGCGTTTTGCTTTTTAAATTCGCTAAGTGCACACGCGGCGGTTTCGCAACGAGTAAACAAATCATCTTTATCAGAAGTTAACTTACTTTTAAATCAAAGCGTAGGTTTAACTAATAGCTTTTCTAACCACGCTTACTTTATTGAGTTAGATACTCCTCAAGCCTTCAATTTAAAACAAACTCGGTCATCAGCTAAAAAGATGCAGCAGTTTTTTGCAGGCGTGCCAATTTGGGGGCAGCAAATACGAGTACAACCTAGCAATCACCACATAAGTGGTTTTTTTGCGAAAAATATTGATGCTGTATCTTTAAATAAAACGGCTAATAGTCAATTTGATGAAACTACTGGGGTTAAATCTATTTTAACAAAAGCCAAGCTTGATGAATCGACGGCTTATCAAATAGCTAACAACCAACGGTATGTTTATATTGATAGCGGAGTGGCACATTTTGTTCGCTTAATTGAATTAAACGTGTTTGAAAATGGCATTGAAAAAAAGCCTACAGCTTTAGTAAGCGAATCTGATTACAGTGTATTTAAACAGTGGGATAATATTAAAAATGCCCACGGTACAGGCCCTGGAGGAAATGAAAAAACAGGGCAATATGAATACGGCACTGATGTTGAAGCACTGGATATTACGCAACGTGGTGAGCTGTGTTTCTTAGAAAATGATAAAGTTAAAACTGTCACCATGGAGTCTGGCTTTGAGCCAAGTGAAGCATACTCGTTTGCCTGTGATAGGAATACTCACAAAGAAGTTAATGGCGCTTACTCCCCATTAAATGATGCTCACGCCTTCGGTACTGCGGTATTTGATATGTATCAACAATGGTACAACACAGCCCCGCTTACTTTTCAATTGTTAATGCGTGTTCACAGTGGTAACAACTGGGAAAATGCAACATGGAATGGTCAGGCTATGACCTTTGGCGATGGCGCTGATAGGTTTTACCCGTTAGTTTCACTTGATATCGTCTCTCATGAGGTAAGCCATGGTTTTACTAGTCAAAACTCTAATTTAATTTATGCAGAACAATCGGGGGGGATAAACGAATCTTTCTCTGATATGGCAGGTGAAACAGCAGAATATTTTTTGCGCTCAGAGACTGATTGGTTATCTGGTGCTGATATTTCAAAAACAAGCCCGGCACTACGTTATTTTGAAACGCCATCTCTAGATGGCGTTTCGATTGATCACGCAAGTGATTACTACTCAGGTATGGATGTTCACTTTAGCAGTGGTGTGTTTAATCGTGCTTTTTTCCTTCTTTCGAATACTCAGGGGTGGGACCCTAAAAAAGCGTTCGAAATAATGCTTTTTGCAAATCAAAATTATTGGGTTAATTCTAGTGATTTTATTGATGGTGCCTGTGGCGCTATAAACTCTGCCATTGATTTAAGATATGAAGCTAACGATGTTATTGCAGCATTTAATGAAGTAGGTGTTACTTGCGATAATATTCAGTTTATAGATGCCGATGCAGACTTAATGGATGATAACTGGGAGTTATTTTACGGGTTAGATCCAAGTACTGCTGATGACGCTGGACTTGATTTAGACCAAGATGGTTTAACAAACCTAGAAGAATACTTAGCCAATACTTTCCCAAATGCAATGGATACCGACTCAGATAATCTATCAGATTATGATGAAGTTAATGTATACCTTACTAAACCTAACAATGCAGACTCTGATTTTGACCGCATGCCTGATGGCTGGGAAGTTTCGTTTTCACTTAACCCGCTAAATGCAGATGATGCCCAGCTTGATTTAGACTCAGACACATGGAGTAATGTAATTGAGTTTTTTGGCAACAGCGACCCTTCAGATGCGAGCTCTGAGCCAACCTTTTTTCCAGAAACAACCTTCAATTTTGATGATGCTCAAGTACCCAGTTTGTTTATTTCGTCGAACGTGCAGACACCTTGGTTAACAACTGAGTTTGATGGCCGCTTAGGCTTTGTGCTGACTAATAACGACATTACAGACAACCAATCTACCAGTGTTGAGTTTAGCTTTTTAAGTGGCGAGCAACGCTATGTAAACTTTAGCTATGCATTAGACACAGAAGGTGGCTATGACTACTTTAGTGTTCACATAAATGGTTCAATTGTTTTAGATGAGTCAGGAATAAGCGAGTGGAAGGACGCGTCTTTCCAAGTTCCTGCTGGACTAAATACTGTTAAATTTACCTATTCTAAAGATGTATCCGTTTCTACTCCTGCAGATGCTGTATATATAGATAATGTATACATAGGGCCTAACTTTCCTGATGCAGATAATGACGGTATGTCTGATTCTTGGGAATTACTGCATGGTCTTGATATAAATAACAGTGAAGATGCATCATTAGATGCTGATGCGGACGGCTTATCTAATCTATTAGAATTTCTAAATGCGGGTTTACCAAATAACCCTGATACAGATGGCGATACTATTCCTGATGGTTGGGAGTACAATAATAGTTTAGATCTAACCAGTTCGTCAGATGCAGCAGAAGATGCAGATAATGATGGGTTTTCAAATTTAACTGAGTATTTAGCAAATACTGACCCACAGTCAGATACTTCTTTCCCTGTTGCTTTAAATATTACTACGTCATTTGAAGGTTCTTCGCTACCTACTTGGATGGTTGAAGCTGAAGGCTCTAGTGCACCTTGGTTTATAACAAATGATTTTGCAACCGACGGACTACAAAGCATTCGCTCAGGCGTTATTAGTGATTCACAATATAGTAGCTTTACCATAACAGGTTTATTTGAAGAGAGTGTACTGGCATTCGATTACAAAATTGAGTCTGAATTTTGCTGTGACTTCTTAAGTATTATTGTTGATGGGCAAGAAGTTTTTGGGCGTAGTGACCTAAATAATTCCAGTAACTTAGAGGCAACGTCTGTTTTGCTTAATTTAAGTGAAGGGCTGCATAACATTGAATTTAAATACTTTAAAGATAGCTCCGTTTCAAATGGAGCAGATGCTGTATGGCTTGATAATTTTGCTTTATTTTCAGAAACTGATTTAACAGATACTGATAATGATCAATTGCCAGATTACTGGGAGTTAGTTCATGGGTTAAATCGTCTCGATGCAAGTGATGCTGCATCTGATGACGATACTGACGGTCTTTCAGCCTTAGAAGAATTTAACCTTGGAACTAATCCAACCTCAGGTGATACAGATAATGATGAGCTAAGTGATGGGTATGAGGTAAGTAATGACCTTTTACCTTTAGACGCTGCAGATGCTAATTTAGATTACGATGAAGATGGCTACACCAATATTCAGGAGTTTTACTCTCAGAGTCTAGCTAATGATGCTTCATCATTAGTGCAATCTTTCACGCAATTAAATGAAAGCTTTGAAGATGGACTTCTTCCTTCAATGTTTACCGCACTTGCTGTTAACTCTTGGGGTTGGCAAGCTAATACAAGTTGGTCAACTATGGGCGATGCAAGCCTTAGCTTAGCATTAACGCCTACTAGCAAGGTGGGTGGTTTTGCCATTGCGGGGTTATTTGAAGCCGGTTTTATTAATTTAGACTATTTGGTTTATAACTCTTCAGCGTTGCAAATAAGCTTAAATGGTAGTCCTATAGATGTAAATCGTGGTAGCCAGTCTCGTTTATTGTTACCGGTAGATGATGGTTATAACATTATTAAAGTTAAATATGAGGACGCATACCTTCAGCAGCAACCGTTATCAGTTGATAATATAACTTGGAGTGCTGAAATTGACATTACCAGCGACTATGATTTGGACGGTATTCCTGATTTTTGGGAATTTGAATATCGGCTAAATGCTTTAGAACCCTACGACGCTAATTATGACTACGACTATGATGGTTTGACTAATTTACAAGAGTATCAACTTTCGGGTAATCCGCTTAGCTCAGATTCAGATGGTGATGGTGTTCAAGACAGTGAAGATAGCCACCCAGATGATGCAAGCCGCGGTGAAAATAGTCCGCCTGAGTTTATATCGAGTCTTGAGCCTATTACAGTAGAGGCGACCTCTCAAAATACTAATATTACCCGTCTATATACTCCAGAGGCTAGAGATAACGGTCATTTAGAGCCTCAAGTATACACAAGCTCAGGGTCTTACTTGCCCCTAGGCGAGCACCAGATTACATGGATTGCACGAGATAATGTTGGTAACGAAACATCGGCTATACAAACAGTCACACTTGTTGATACAACTGCCCCGATTATCCAACCGTATACTTTTAGTGTTTATGGCAGCACGATCACGGCTATAAAAAATGCACTTTTAGATAATCGTGTTATTTACGATAGTGTTTCAGCTATAACGCTTCTGGAAATTGATGATAGCTTTGTATTTAGAACGGGCGATGTATCTATTCCTGTATCTGCTGTAGATGAAGCTGGAAATCATGTATCAGGCGACGTAAGGGCTATGATTTTCCCTGAAATTAGTATTCAGCCTACTACGTATGTGTATCAAAATGGTAATGTGCTTGTAGATGTTTTTATTAGCGGCGCTAACCCATATGGTTACTCTAGCTTTCATTTACAAGCTAATAATAGCACCCAGTATTTTACTACTAATCAGTATGGACCTATTAAGCTTGAGTTAGAGCGAGAATTTGTAGGCAGCGCAGCAAGTATTAGTGTCCTATCTAATGGTAATGCGTTTATAGACAAAAATGATAACAGCCAGCTAGTGTACTTAAGTGAAGCGGCACAGGCGCAGTTTATTACTGATTTTTATCAAAATGGTAAAGCAGTTAATAAAACTATTCAGCGTTCTATACCTGACTTTAATGCCACCATTAAGTTAGTAAATTTACCTAGTACAGGTAGTGATATATCCCTTGAGCTTATTGGCCCCGCAGGTGTTGATTCTTACATTTATAAAACAGCTGATTCACAGTGGGATGTTTCATTTAGTGCAAATCTTTCTGAGCAAACCAATAATATAGATTTAACTTTACGTGTAAAACAAGGTGATGAACTACTAGCAACTAAGCAAACTAGTTTACGTCTTGTTGATAGCGTTATATTTGATGACCCTGAACTAGATACTGATGGCGACGGTATACCTGATATTGAGGAAGGAGTAGGTGATAGCGATAAAGATGGTATTGCTGATTACCTAGATAGCTCATCGGTCACTAATACAGCTATCTTAGCTTCAGGTGATAGTGCTCACAGTATTGATGAGTTTAATCACTTAGCTGTAGGTAGCATCAAAGAGGCTTTAGCAGCGGGTTATATTGCTGATATGTCTATTTCTGAACAAGCGCTCAGCACTTATTTCTCAGATTTAGATATAATAGAACCTCACTTCCAAGCTAAAAGTGATGTAATTAACCTTCGTGTTACGTTATCTAATTCATCAAGCACCGCAGAAATTGCTCTACCTGAGTATGTAAATGCAATTTTAAGCTCAGACATGCAAGTAAGAGTACTAACCGCGGCTGGTTGGCAGTCGGCCACTGTATTATCGGGTAATGTATATGAGCAAGTGTGTTCACGTTGCTTTAGCTTTGCAATCGCAGATGGTAGCGCATTCGACCTTGATGGAGAGGTTAACGGCGCTATTGAAGTTGTGGCAAAACTAGCTCAAGAGAGTCTAAATCAGGCGCCTGTATTAAATGTAGATATACCAGCCACAATAGAAGAGCTTGCTACTATTGAGCTTGATGCTTCTGGCTCTACTGACCCTGATGGCGATACTTTATCTTACGAATGGCGTGTTGAACACCCTCAGTTATCCATTACAGCTGAGGATACTCAAGGTAAAGCGGTACTCACCGTGGGTGAGCTTGAGCAAACAGTTGATGCGGATATTACGTTAGTGATATCAGATGGCTATGAGCAATTTACGCAAGTATACACCGTTAGCTTTTTACATGTTAATCAGCTTCCAAGTGTAGAATTAAGTACATCTGCGGTGTCGGTTAAAGAAGGTCAGGAAGTTTCAGTGACAGCGTCTGCAACCGATAAAGAATCCTCAGAGCTTTCTTTTAAGTGGGTTCAAACAATGGGCGTAGAAGTGGCGCTTAACGATGTTGACTCCAGCACACTTAAGTTTACAGCGCCAAGTGTGTCGCAAACTACAGAGCTGGGCTTCAAGCTTATTGTATCTGATGGTGAAGGTGAGACTGAGCAAAGTTTAGCAGTGACCGTCACTAATGCTAGCACAAGTAGTGAAAAGGGCAGTGGCGGTGGTTCATTAGCCTTCATGTTGCTGCTTTTGGCATTTTCTGTTGTGTACACAAGAGCGCAGAGCTTTAAGTAACACTTACTAATCAATATATTTTTATAGTGATAAAAGCCCCTTGATGTATTCAAGGGGCTTTTTCTTTTATGAACCAAATGTATTTTAAGTAAGTATAGAGTTGAGTGTGTTATGCTATTTTTATTAGTAATGAGTTGGAATTTTAATGAGTTATCGTAAAATTTTATTATGTATGAGCTGTTTATTTCTAAGTAATGTACTTTTTGCTAAAACTGTTACGCCGAGTAATAAAAGCCGTTTTATACCGTTATTAAAAACAATGCTTGGCGATTACCAGGTGGTAACTGCTAACTCCCTCTTATGTGTGGATAGTCAGTTGAGTTTAATTAACCCCGTTTACCCTGATGCGGGTTTTAAATTAGGCGAGCATATTGCGTTTGAAAGCCTACACAACGGCACCCGTACAACTAAAAAGCCAAATTTTTGTTTTGTAACTAGCTCTTATAAGTACAAAAGTGATGGTGTTGATAACAGCTTAAAAATGAGCCGCTGTATTGACTCTAATAACGAAAAAACCATCAGACAAAGCATTAAGTTTACCAGTGTTACAACGCTCAAATATACGCAGAATTCCCCAGCAGTAGAGTGCACATTTACAAGACAAGTTGATTAATTTACTTGCAATGAATTTGCGGTATATCGTGCCAGCGCGTTGTGTATTGGGGCGATAAGTAATCTCTGTTCATATGCCAGCCTTGGTTTAATTTGCTGCTGGCTAGGGTGAGTATGCCTTTTCCGTAGCGGTTGTTTATTGTATCAAGACACTGCATTAATTTAGGGTTATCGGCACTTTGGCTAAATAAATCGTTTTGCTGGTACTGCACTGAGGTAAGCTCTAAAGCACCTACACCACATTTATAAAACCGTACACCTGGCTGGTAAATATGAGTAAATACTTCTGATACAGCATTGGCCATTACGCAGGTATCGTTAGTGGGGGTGGCAAATTTATATATAAACGACTTTTTACAATAGCGGTCTTCATGTTTGCCCGTGGCGGCAAATATATACAGTTGTTTTGCTAATGAGCGCTGCCCTCGTAGTTTACTGGCAACCGTAGTTACGTGGTTAATAAGGGCAGTTTTAAGAGCTGTTGGCTCACTGATCCGCTCACCAAAGCTGCGAGTAGAATATATTTCTCGCTTATCTTGGCGTACATCGTCCCATGTTAAACACGCTATACCATTTAGCTCACTTACGGTACGCTCTACCACCACACTAAACGCGCGGCGCATAGTTTTAGGGTTTTGCTGTGCCAGATCCCATGCTGTATGTATGTTCATTATATTAAGCTTTTTAGCTAGGCGCTTTCCTATGCCCCATACATCGGCACAGCTCATTCTTTGTAAAATTGCTTGGCGGCTTTGCTCGTTATTTATAACGGCCACCCCATCAAACCCGCTTAGCTTTTTAGCTGCATGGTTAGCGGCTTTAGCAAGCGTAGGTGTTGGGCCAAAACCAACACCCACAGGGAGTTTTGTTTCGCGCCAAACGGTACGCCTTATTGTATGCCCGTACTCATGCCAGTTTTGTATAAGGGGTGTGTAGCCATTAAAGTGTAAAAACGACTCATCAATACTGTATATATACTGTGTGTCGCAAAAGCGGCCAATTATGTTCATCATTTTGGCGCTTAAATCGGCGTACAGCTCATAGTTACTCGAACGTACAACCACCTTGTGTTGCTCAAGCAGGTGCTTAACTTTAAAATAAGGACCAAATTTAGGAATGTTTAAGTGCCGAGCAATAGGGCATACCGCACATACGCAGCCATCGTTATTAGTTAAAACCACCACAGGTTTAGAGCGAATAGCAGGGTCGAACACTTTTTCGGCACTGGCATAAAAGGCAACAGCATCGACTAAGGCGTACATTTTAATAACTCAGGGCTTGGGCGGTGCATTCTAATTGATAGTGTAACCACGCCCTCTAACTGAAACTCATCAGCTGGGGTTAGTTGTACCGGCTTATGTAAAGGCGATGCTGAAAGTAACCGCGCATTGGTTTTATCAAGTAACTTACACACAAATAAACCATTTAAGTTGGCAACAATAACATCGCCGTTATCGGCTTGCTCAGCACGGTCTACTACAAGCAAGTCGCCCTCAAAAATCCCCACTTCTTGCATGGAGTTACCCGATGCAATACCAATAAAGGTGGCGTCGGGGTGCTTTATTAATAGCTCATCAAGCGAAACACCAAGCTCGGCGTATTGCGCCGCGGGCGATTCAAACCCACACACACCGGCTTCTATATAAACGGGAATAACAAACATAACACAACCTAAAACGCATACACTGTATAAGTGTACAGTATATGCGTTTTGTGTAAGTTATGCCAAGAAATGAAAGACAGATCACGCCATGTTTTTGATCATTTGTTGCGCGGTATCTAAAAAGTTTTTGATTTGCTGCGGGTTTAAGTTTTTACACATTTGCTCATTTATTTGCTGCTCAGAGGCTAATAACTTATCAAACAGTGTGTTGCCTTGTTCAGTGAGCGATAAAATAAAGCATCGTTTGTCGTGCTCACTGGCTTGCTTATTAATAAGGTTTAAGGCAATGAGATCTTTAATTAACCGGGCAATTTGTGCTTTGTCGCGCTGTGTTTTAGTCACAATGTCGTTAGCGGTACAGTTAGATGTACTGGCAATAATGTGTATACAACGCACGTGCATAGCATTAATACCAAGGTCGCCTGCGTTAATAGCCTCGCGTATTGTTACGCGGTAATTTTGCATCAGCTCAAATAGGGTATTTGATAAAAGCGTGTTCATAAGCTCTCTAATGGTTGACAATATCAATTAGTTTGTTATAGTTGATTTTATCAACCAACGGGGCGTTGTGCAATGCTTGCTTTAAAAAGCAGTTAACTATTTTGTTAAACGAGGTGATTTTAAATGGGTAAACAAGTTCGCAAAGCTACGGTACTAAGTACTGAACAAATAACACCGCATTTACAGCGCATTGTTGTAGGCTCTGATGAGTTTTCGGATTTAACACAAGCGCATATTGGTTGTTATGTAAAAGTGCTTATCCCCCAAAATGGCAAAGTTGATTTTAATTTAAAAACCGCGTGTATGCGCTCTTACACAATAAGAGACATTGATGAGGCAAGCGGTGCAATAACGCTCGACTTTGTAATAAACATGCACCAAGGCCCGGCTACGCAATGGGCCGCAACTGCAAAAGTTGGTGACAACGTAGGCATAGCGGGCCCTGGTCCTAAAAAGCTTGATAATTACCAGCATCCGCATTATGTATTGTTAGGCGATTTAACCTCAGTTAATGCAATAAAGGGCTACATGCAACAGCTACCCGCCAGTGCAAAAATTGACGCCTTTGTGCATGCCCCTACAGCGCAAGACATAATTAATTTACACACGCAGCGCGATGTTACTTGGTTAATTACAAATACCCCCGAGGCCGATATGCTCAGCGCGCTTAACAATTTAACCAGCACAAGTGAGCCTCCTATCGTATTTATGGCATTAGAGGCAGGATTGGTACGTAAGGCCAAAACCTTTCTTACGCAGGAGTGTGATATACCGCGCTGTAATATAGTTTCTTCTGGTTATTGGAAAAAAGGCCTGAACTCAGAGAGTTATAAAAAAGAGCGCCAGCAAAGCCCTGAACTTGTATGAATACCTTAAAGCAAAGCAGGTAAACGCTATTTTTTTCTTTTATCTGTTAGCTAACTTGAATTGAATAAATAGCAGACCCATTTAAGTGTTTTATGCTGATGATGAAGCCCATTGTTAGCATGCATTTTAAGGAGCTGCTATTTTGTTATCTTCCATTCCCTTTTCGTTATTAGAGCTTGCCCCCATGATCAAAGGGGACAGTGTTTCTCATACGCTCAATAAAACTACTAAATACGCTCAGCGCGCCGACCAATTAGGGTTTAATCGCTTTTGGCTAGCTGAGCATCACAATATGCCCGGTATAATTTGTGCTGCTACTTCAATATTAGTAGGCCATATTGCAGGTAAAACTCAGCGTATACGTGTTGGCTCCGGCGGAATAATGCTGCCGAATCATTCGCCATTAGTTGTGGCTGAGCAATTTGGCACATTAGAGAGTTTATACCCTGGACGAATAGATTTAGGCCTTGGCCGCGCTCCAGGTAGTGATCCGGTAACCAGCCGTGCACTGAATAATGATATGAGCCGCGCTGAAAACTTCCCAGAGGAGGTAACAGAGCTGCAAACATTACTAGGCCCATATAACGGTACTCACCCTATACGTGCTATACCGGGGGAGGACACAAACGTACCACTTTGGTTATTAGGCTCGAGTTTATTTAGCGCGCAACTGGCCGCTAAAAAAGGGCTACCTTATGTATTTGCAGGGCACTTTGCGCCGCGTTTTGTACATGATGCCATCGCGCTATATAAACGAGAATTTAAAGCCTCAAATGTATTAGATAAACCCTATGTAATGCTTGCTTTACCGCTGGTGGCAGCAGAAACTGACGAAGAAGCGCAATACCTATCTACCACCTC
This sequence comes from Pseudoalteromonas sp. S3776, assembly GCF_005886915.1. Taxonomy (NCBI): domain Bacteria; kingdom Pseudomonadati; phylum Pseudomonadota; class Gammaproteobacteria; order Alteromonadales; family Pseudoalteromonadaceae; genus Pseudoalteromonas; species Pseudoalteromonas sp. S3776. The sequence goes on from NZ_PNCU01000001.1 coordinate 110,804, forward strand.
AAAGCAACGGGTACTTGAACTAATACGTGGTAAAGAGCTGTGGTTAAAACCACCGGTAGAGAGTATGGAAGGTTTATGGAGTGAGCAAGAGCGCGCTCATGTCGAAAACTTTTTAAGCTTAAGCGTTGTTGGCGGGCATGTGAGTATAAAACATAAATTACAAATGATAGCCAAAGAGCTAGAAGTGGATGAGTTTATATTTACAAACGACGTATACGACAGCGAAAAACGCCACCGCGCCCTCGAAATTTTAATGGAAATAAAGCACTAATTTAAAAAGGAGGTGTTTAGTTAAGCAAGCGTACACACAGGCCTTGCTAGTATATAGACATCATTAAAAGTGAATACAAACTTATTAGCTTTAAGTGATGTCTGAACAAACACTTTCGATAATTAAACATATTTGGTTGCCAAGGATAAGGCCCATTTTGCATTATTTATCGTTCTTTTTTTTCAATTAAACTGATTTAAATAATCAATTTTAAGACATTGCTTTAGTTTTTTATAATGTAGTTATTAACCAAACATCATTAAATTAAAGGAAGGTACACCGTGAACGCTCTAACAACCGCATCGGCTAATTCAGTTACTCATACAGCGCAGCCAAAAGTTGCACTGATAGCTGAAGGCGGCGGACAACGAGGGATATTCACAGCCGGTGTACTTGATGCGTGGTTAGAGCAAAACTACGACCCTTTTGATTTATTTATTGGCACCTCTGCCGGCTCGCAAAATTTAACAAGTTATTTAGCACGCCAAAAAGGTTACGCTAAACGCTTAATTAGAGGGCTTTCGCGTAACAAACGCTTTTTTCAACTAGGGCGTGGTTTAATGGGCAAGCACATTGTTGATTTAGATTGGTACTTTGAAAAAACCACCGAAGTAAACAGAGCTCTTGACTTTAAAACAGCTAAAAACAGTTTAGGTGAGCGAGAGCTGCTCATAACCGCTACAAACACTCGTGACAGAAAAGCTTATTACCTATCGCCAACAGGTGAAGGTAGGCAATGGCGAGATTTACTAAAGGCATCGAGCGCACTCCCTTTTTTGTATAAACAGGGGGTTAAACTAACGCCTTGGTTAGATACAAAAGCCGCAAACGAAGCACATTTAACTCAAGAGCAATCGAGTGAAGATTTTTATGTAGATGGTGGCTTAGCGGCACCACTGCCTGTACGTGAAGCTTATAACCGTGGTGCACGAAAAATTGTAGTAATAAGAACCGTTGATGAGCATTTTCAAGCGCAAACTGCATGGGTTCAAAAGCTTAGAACATTTGCATGTGCATCAGGTTACTGCCCAAAAACACTCGATTACTTGGTTCAACACGAACAAGCATACCTAGACGAGCTGACGTTTATTGCTAATCCGCCTAGTGATGTAGAAATTATACAAATTTTTGCAGATGAAAAGCTGCACAGTAAATTATTAGGCAGCTCAAACGATGATTTACGCTTTGATCATAAGCTAGGTGTAAAAGCAGGCCGCGCTTATTTAAAAAGCCAAAACGCCCGTATAGTTGACTACGCACATAGCTACGCCATGTAGTTGAGTACCAACGCTTAAACTCTACTTAAGTTTAAGCGTGGGTAAAGTGCCTAAACAAAATTAAAGCTATGCTTTTTTTAAACTTATTGAAGGTTTTTTATTGCTAATAGCTGCACCTAATAAAATAAGCGCCAAAGCAATAAATACTGACCAACTAAAGGGAGCCTGCGAGGCAAGTATTAAAATAAAGGTAGAGAGCACCGGCGTTAAAAAACTTAACGAAGCTAATAGCGAGCGGTTACCAAATTTTAAACCGTGATCCCATAAATAAAATGCACCGCCCACAGGGCCTAATCCCAATAAAATAGCGCCTAGCCATTGTGAAACAGATAAATTTATTACGGTTGTTTCAAAATAAAAATGTGCAAAAAGGGCAAGCACAGCCACAATAAGTGAAAGCCAGCCTATGTCACCTACATGGCTATTAAATCGCGACATTAAATAAGAATAACTCGACCACAGTACTGCGCAGCATCCTGCAAAAAAATACCCTAAGTAATATTCACTATTAATAGATAACCCACTGCCATCGGTAATTAAACTAAGCGTGCCTAAAAATCCCAGTAATCCGCCTAATATGGCTTTAAATTTAGCCCCTGGAGTAGCTACAAATACACCTAGCAATAATGGCCAAAGGTACACAATTAAGCTTACCTCTATTAAAGGGCCGTATTTTAAAGCCATAAAATAACAAAAGTGAAAACCAAATAAACCAGTAACACCTATTATAATTTGCTTTTTAGAAAGCTTAGGCGGGCTTAATAATGGCTGTTTTGTAGCGACGCGTTTAACTAATAAAATAATAAAAGAGATTGAAAAGCATATAAAAAGTAACTCAAAAGCAGGCAGTGCTTTAGTTAAATTACCCAGTAATGCTAAAAGCCCCCACGAAAATATTGCTAAAAACCCTATGTGTGTTGCCATTAATTACCCTCCGTAAATACTATTTACCGAGTGTACCAATAGGCTGAACTTTAAATGTGCTAAAAAGATGGTATTGTTTGTTTGCTCTGACGCAATTTACTGCTTTGTAAACGCCTTAGGTGGCTGCCCAAAGTATAAATTAAACCGACGGCTAAACGCTGAGGCATCGTTATAGCCAATGCGCTCACCTACTAAAGCGATTGGTAGGTCTGAATGGGTTAATAAGGCGCGAGCATGCTGCATTCGTAACATAGTGATATATTGCAGCGCACTCATGTTAGTGTTTCTTTTAAACACAGTTTTAAATTGCGTAACGCTTAAACTGGCAATATTGGCCAGCTCTTTTAACGTGTAGAGATACGCTAAATTTTGCTTTACCGTGGTTATGACATTATCTATTCGCTTATCAATATTACTGTGGCTACTTTGCTCACAAAGTAGTAAATAAAATAAATCAAAGGTTGAGCTAGTCAGCTTTTCATCATTAACAACAAGTAGTTGCTGCTCTATAAACTGTAAGTAACTTAATAAACGGCTATCTATTGAGATTTTAGGGCATAAAAGGTTTATAAGGTTATCAGGAAGGGCATCTAAATCTGCCACAATAAAGCGCGCGGCTTCATCGGCCATAAAGGCATGCACTACGTTTTTCTCTATAACGATACAACTGCCCGTACTCACCGTTGTTTTATAATCATTATTTAACGTTATAAAAATTTCCCCGTGTAGAGGTAACACGAGTTGATGGTAATTGTGCTGGTGGCGTTTTATACCTTGCGAATAATACCGAATAGAAAGCTTGTTCAATCTATACTCCATTAGCTAATACATAAACCGAGTATTGCATAAAATACATATAGTAAAACATAGCGTTAATAAACCTAAGTAGATGACAATAATATACTGGTTTCGCTATTTAAAATGCCTTCTATTTCGCGTACTTGTCTGAGTACACCATCAAACTCACCTAAATTTGCAGCTTGTATTTCAGCCACTAAGTCCCAAGCGCCATTGGTGGTATGTAACTTAGTAAGCTCTGGAATGCCTCGCATGGTTTTAATAACCTGCGAGGTCGATTTACCCACCACTTCCACCATCATAATGGCTCTTACAGCTTCGGTTTCTATGTGTTCGTGTACACGAACCGTAAAGCCCAATATAGCACCCGATGAAACCAGCCGGTCTAAACGGTTTTGCACTGTCCCGCGCGACACCTTTAAAACATCGGCCAATGCTGAAATAGAAGCGCGGCCATCTTTTCTTAATTCGGCTATTAATGCGTTATCTAATGAGTCGTAAATGTAAGGGGTCATAAAACGCCTTGGATTATGTGTTTATTACAAACTACTAAATTTGTACTTTAATGCATAGCAATTTGCTAAAAAATACTATTATTTGTATAAACTTTTGGCATTTTAAGTAACACCTCTGGCCTATAAACTTATTTCAAATAATTTATTTAGTCATTAAAGAGGTATTTATGAGTCATTTTATCGCACAGCCTAAACAAGGTGTTCCATTTGTGAGCGTACAGGCAATGGCCAAACTTATAAATAAAATGGGAATAGAAAACGCGTTGCTAGAGCTTACTCAAAGGTTAGAGCAAGATTTTGCTCGCTGGCACGAATTTGATAAATCGCCACGTTATGCAGCGCACTCTCCAGATGGTGTAATAGAGCTTATGCCCGTAAGCGATGGCAAAATGTTTAGCTGCAAATATGTAAATGGTCATCCAAAAAACACATTTAAAGCGCTTCAAACAGTGGCCGCATTCGGTATTTTGTCAGATGTTGATAGCGGCTACCCAGTTATGATCAGTGAAATGTGTCTACTAACGGCCCTGCGGACAGCGGCTACATCGGCGCTTGTGGCAAAGTATTTAGCGCCTGAAAACTCAACAACGCTGACATTAATTGGTAATGGTGCACAGTCTGAGTTTCAGGCACTGGCTTTTAAAGCTGTGTTAGGCATTACTCACATTCGCTTATACGACATTGATAAAAACGCCTCACAAAAAGCCTACAACAACTTAAGTGGCTATGGCTTAAATGTCACTCTATGCAATAGCGCAGAAGAAGCCGTTCAAGGCGCGCACATTATTACCACCTGCACAGCCGATAAAAAAAATACCACTATTTTAACCAGCGATATGATCCCACAGGGTGTGCATTTAAATGCCATTGGTGGCGATTGCCCTGGTAAAACAGAGCTTGATTCACAGTTACTAGAGCGTGCCACTGTGTTTGTAGAGTACGAGCCGCAAACCAGAATAGAAGGCGAAATTCAGCAAATGAGCGAAACCTTTGCCGTAACAGAGTTTCATAAAGTAATTAATAAACAAACACCTGGGCGTATAAGTAACAACGAGCTTACTATTTTTGATGGGGTAGGTTTTGCAAGCGAAGACTTTACCGCACTGGTTTATATTAAAGACGCGCTGGTGGCTGCAGGTGAGTTTGAACTGCTTGATTTAATTACACAACAAGCCGATCCGCGTAATTTATTTTCGGTACTTAATAGTACACAAACAGCAAAAACGCCTAAGCAAGAGCAAGTGGCATGAGTTATATAAAGCAAGCACCCAGCGCTGTGGTGATGGTACGACCGCATCACTTTACATCTAACCCACAAACTATGTTAGACAACACGTTTCAAAGTACCTGCAACTCACAAAATCAGAGTCAGCATGCCTTTGACGAAGTAACCAATGCGGTTAAATTATTGCAAAACGAGGGCGTAACGGTTCATCTTTTTGAAGACGAACATACACACACGCCCGATTCTGTGTTTCCAAATAATTGGTTTTCTACCCATCAAAGTGGCGAGCTAGTTATGTACCCAATGTACGCAGAAAACAGAAGATTAGAATATCGAAAAGATATAATTGATTTTTTGACTGATCACTATAGAGTGTTGTCTGTGACTGATTATTCATTTTTAGCGAAAGAAAATGCATTTTTAGAAGGCACCGGTTCGCTTGTTATTGACCACCCACATAAGCTTGCTTATGCAGTAGAATCTAAGCGCACTACTAAAACTGTGGTTAATACAGTATGCGAGCAATTAAGGCTGAAACCTGTTGTATTTAATGCCTACGATAAGCAAGGTACTGCGGTTTATCATACTAATGTATTAATGTGTGTAGCCACAGAGTTTGCCATGATCAGCCTAGATATGGTACCAAATAGTCAGCACAAACAATTAACTAACCATTTTATACAAAGCCATTTAGAAGTAATAAACTTAACTAATGCGCAAATAAGTAGCTTTTGTGGCAACGCAATAGAGTTACAAGGTACAAATGGTCGTATTTTAGCACTCTCACAAACGGCGTTTAATGCACTTACAACCGAGCAAAAAGCAGCAATACAAAAAACAGCTAAACTTGTTCCGTTACCTATACCAACCATAGAGTCGGCGGGAGGTTCGGTTAGATGCATGATTGCAGGCATTCATCTGCAAAGTAAATAACCTACCACTAAGTCAACATACTAAGGCAGCATAGCTGCCTTACTCTATGGCTAATATGCATAATTAAATGCCATTTACTCAACCACTTGCTGAGTAAAACATAATAAATACAAAAGGATTAGCCCATGTTCGATACCGTAGTAAAAAGTGTAAATGGCCTATTATGGGGAGAAGGCCAAATACTGATCTACATACTACTGTTTGCAGGTATTTGGTTTTCGGTACGTTTAAAAGCAATTCAAATAGTAAAATTTAAACACATGTTTAGCCTGTTAAAAGGCAGTAGCAAGTGTAAAAAAGACGATATTTCATCATTTCAGGCATTGTGTACTGGCCTGTGTGCCCGGGTAGGTACAGGTAATTTAGCCGGGGTAGCTGTTGCTATTTCACTAGGCGGAAGCGGCGCTATATTTTGGATGTGGGTTATAGCCATACTTGGCATGGCAACCGGCTTTGCCGAAAGTGTATTAGGGCAGGTGTATAAAGTACGCGATAGTAGTGGCGAATTTAGAGGCGGCCCCGCCTATTATATTCAACAAGGTTTAGGCAGCCGTGCCTTTGCCATTGTGTTTGCGGCGTGTTTATTTTTAGGTTATGGCTTTACCTTTAGTGCCATGCAAACCAATACTATAACTGATGCACTTAACTATGCATTTGAAGTACCCACCTTTTATTCAGGATTAGTAATTACGGTATTAGCAGGCTCGATTATACTTGGCGGCTTTAAAGCAATAGCCCGCTTTGCAGAGCGAGTAGTACCATTTATGGGCATATTATTTGTAGCAGCTGCCGTAATTATAACGCTTATAAATTTACCGCAAGTACCAGCCATGCTTAAAGATGTGTTTTTATCGGCCTTTGGTTTACAAGAGGCTGGCGCAGGCGCAATGGGCGCTGCCATTAAAAATGGTATACAACGCGGATTATATTCTAACGAAGCTGGTGCGGGTAGTGTGCCCCATGCCGCAGCAAGTGCAAGCCCTATCCCTAATCACCCAGTAACACAAGGCTACATACAAATGCTTGGCGTGTTTTTCGACACCATTGTACTTTGTAGCTGTACTGCTGTTGTTATTTTGTTAGCCGATGTAGATATAAGCGGCGAAATGGAAGGTATACGTTTAACGCAAAGCGCTATGACTGCGCATTTAGCACAAGGCGGCGTATATTTTGTTGCTGCAGCCATAACCTTATTTGCCTTTACTTCGGTAGTGGCCAACTACGCTTACGCCGAAAGTAACCTGCATTTATTTAAGCTCGATAACAAAGTAGGGCGCACAATTTATACATTACTTTATTTATCAATGATGCTGTGGGGCGCATCAGCGTCATTAAAAGAAGTCTGGGATTTAGCCGATATAGCATTAGGGTTAATGACAGTGGTTAACGTAATCGCTATTATATTGCTCACGCCTACTATTGTAGCTGTTAATCGCGACTACAACACACAAAGAGAAAAAGGCATAGAGCCTGAATTTAAAGTAAAAGACGTAAAAGTACAGGGTAAATGCGAAAGTGGCATTTGGGATTGATTCCCGTATTTTAAGCAATTTTAACGATAAAAAGCGGTTTTATGGCAACATAAAATCGCTTTTTAATTTTGCATAATTATTCAAAATTAGGTTTTGTAAATAGCACAAAAATATAAAAACAATAAGGTAAACTGATTTAATGATCGACATTCATGCAGGGAAAACAGCAGCAAAAATTATTAACGAGCAGGGCTTTAAACCGGAATTATTTACCTCTTTTTTAGGGGCAAGTGGCGGGCCAAAATGGTTTACCTTATTCGGGTTAGACAAATATATTTTTGGTGAATTTTTTAAAAACCGCACCCAACCACTTAACTTAATTGGTTCATCTGCTGGGGCATTTCGATCTGCTTGTTTTGCACAAAACGACCCCGTTGCTGCCATTGAGCGTTTAGCAAAATCGTATTCGCAAACACGCTATTCTAGTAATAAACCAACACCCGCTGAAATTACACTAAAAGCCCGCGCATTATTAGATGATGTATTTGGGGAGCACGGCGTAACCGAAATTTTAAATAACCCTATTTTTAAAGCGCATTTTATAGTGGCTAAGTCAAATGGGTTTATTGCCAACGAAAACAAATTAATTCAGCTTTTAGGTTTATCAAAAAGTTATATGCTCAATCGTGTAAACCGAAAATTATTAGGTTCGCAGTACGAGCGATTTATTTTTGGCACACCAAACAGTAATTTATCAATAACCGATAGTTACAATTTTAAAACCCAAAACATAGCACTTAGCCAAACAAATTTAAAAGATGCCTTACTTGCATCCGGCTCTATACCCCTTGTTATGCAAGGCATAAAAAATATTGCAGGCTCGCCACAAGGTATGTATCGCGATGGCGGAATAATTGACTACCACTTTGATTTAAAAATTAATAACCCAGGCTTAATTTTATATCCGCATTTTAATAGCGAGCCAAAAGCAGGGTGGTTCGATAAAAATTTAAAACGTAAAGTAGCACCACAAAATTACGATAACGTGGTGATGGTTACTCCATCAAAAGAATTTATAGCCGGTTTACCTTACGGAAAAATTCCAGATAGAAACGACTTTACTAATCTCGATGCAGACACACGCATAAAATATTGGAATACCGTGTTTAGAGAAACTGAAAAGTTGGCTGAGGCGTTTGATAATTTATATATGATTAAAAATAAAATATAAATAACAGCATATTAAGGATTAATAAAATGAAAGATTTCAAGGGAAATTTAAGCACCATCTATTGCTATGTATTATTAACTATTGTATTTGCTATTACATTTATTGTAATGATTGGATTAGTACAATTAATATTTACTGGGACTGCTAATATGGAAACAGTTGCTTCATTAATATCATCTTTTAGCAATTTTATCGTAAGTATTTGTAGCATCTTGTTAGTTTGTTATGCTGTGAAAACATATAAAAAATGGAAAGTTGATAAAACAATCAATGAATATAAGCAGCTTATATCTCTTACATTCTGTATTTACCATACAGCAAGGCAAATTTATAATTCATTAAATATATACCAAGGTAATAGTGATAAAATTATACATGAGTATGAAAAATGCAGTAGAGATGAACTAAAAGGGTTTATGGTTAGAGAGTTTAATGAAATTCAAAAGTCATACTGTAAATTATCAGAAATCATAGATGTTTTAGGTGCGATTCATTCTATAGAACAGGAAGAAGAACTTATTCGGCTAAGAGTATATGCTGCTAATATCATGCTTAAAATACAAAAAGACATCTCAAAGCCTGAAAAAACAATGAAGGAATTTAAAGAAACAGATAAAAATAAAGTCTTTATAGATGAAATTTTAAAAATAAAAATTTTTAACATAAATAGTAAAGAAGATTTTTCATTATCAGATTTTAAAAATTCTATTGATCTAAACGTAAGACATCTTTTAAAGTAGTATTGGTAGATTTAAGAGATACTTAATTTAACAACCCATAAATTACGGTACGTAATATTAACGAAAAGGGCAAAAAGCCCTTTTTTATTATCAAGTTATCATCACTGTCACTATTGACAGCTTGGCATTGCCAACCATTTAATTTGAAGATATAGGCAATAATCTCTTATTTTTAATCTATTAATTTCTGTTGGATCTTTACGATATTCGTTTAGAAAAAACTTACAAACTTTGTCGTCACATTTAATTATTGCTTAGTCGGCGGTTTGAATGAAGGCTTATAAGTAGAAATCTGAACATTCTTATTCTGTGAAACTTGGCTAAAGGTTTTAGATGTAATATCTGAAACCAGTTTAAGTTGATATATTGTACATGCTTGGTTTACAAGCCAGTTAGTAAGGCCTGATAATGCTAAGAAAACATATAATTTTAAATAGCCTAATCACATAACTAGTCGTAAAAGCTTTATGATATAAGAATGCATTAAAATCAAAAAGAATATATTGAACTTAAAGATATGTTCTAAAAATTAAGAAATCAATAAAAATCAAATAAGGAAGTTTATGCAAAAATATATTTATTACATGGTTAAAATCTTTGATAAAAGTGAATACGCAGAATCATTTCTAGATGGTAATTTACACTGCAAAAAGCTCTCTTTTTTTAGAAATTTTGATGATGAAACAGAAGGAAATAGAGGTGATAAACATGAAGGTATTATCAACTGGCATAAAACTGAAGATGTAATTATTGAAATAAATGGAATGATTATCAAAGATGTTATTGGAAATGTGGGTATAAAACTGAATAGTCACGACAATATAAATATATTTTGTATTTACGCGTCATACAGTAATGAAGAAATTGTTATTACAGAAGAAACTATTCCTAAATTACTGGAAGAGCTAAAAATTTCTAATAGCTGCTTTGGTCTAGGTAATGAAGCTGTCATTATTACTAATGTAGAAGAATTTGTTAATCGAGTCTGCAATGCTTCTAAAGGTCAAAAAATAGACTTGAAAGCTGAGCTAATTGAATACTACGATCCTGATATGTTCTCAGGAAAGTTTGATGAAGATGAAGCGATATTCAAAAAAAGAATAGAATATTCACATCAAAAAGAATATCGCTTCGCTTTTTATCCTAGAGAAATTACAAATGACGCAATGAATTTAAACATTGGCTCTATTAGGGATATAGCACTTAAAATTGCCCCTAATGAAGTAAACAGTACTATGAAAATCGAAATTGAATAAATCATATTGCCCATTTCCTTACTTAACTGATATATCAGCAATTATGTCTAAAAGTTGGCTTTGTAGGTCAGATAAATATTCATCTTGTGTTTTATTTTGCTCCTTAAGTATTTTGTACATATTTTCAGATTTCCTTGCCGACCATTTATATCGGTGAACTAGTTGTACATCGGATGGTTTAACTTTGCCCCATGGTGTAGTCATTGTGTGGTCGTGATAGGAAATTCTACAATCTGCCAACGGGCCAGTTGGAGGAGATAGGCTAAGTGACTTATTAAAGTTAGCAAATAAATAATAGCTCATAAGTTATGTTATGTTAAATTTAATAATTAATAAGAAAGCGAGCGTGATTATACAAACCAGCCCGCTTTTAGGAGAGTAATTAGGTGTTAATTTAGCTCAGAATCTACCCAAAATTTAGTGCCTTTTAGTACAGCTTGTAGTGCAAGGCCATTTTCGGTTAAAGAATATACGGTAACTTGGTCGGCAATCGCTTCTGCAACCAGTGCTCCACCTTTATCTTCGTATTTTGCTGCTGCATCTGCGTTTCCGCCAAAGGCCCAACCGTGTTCAATAAATCTATTTACTGCCGCTTGGTTATGAAAAACCATAACAACGTTAAAGTCTTTCACACCTAAACCAAGCCCTAAACCGGCTTCGCCCATATTCATGTAGGTTGATTTACCCGTTAAGTTATTTTTTACTACACCGTACCCGCCACCAAAACTAGCTAAAACTACATTTACGTTTGCGTTATCAAAAACGGCGTAACCGGCAGAATTGGTAATTTGTTTTTTAACGTCGGGTTTTTGTGCGTATAATTTGTCGAGGGTATTGTTTTTCATGCTTTGCACTAAAGAGCGTTTTTCGCTAGGTGAAGCACTACCGGTCGTAGCACAACCTGTTAGTAATACACTTATTGTAAGTAGGCCTAACACGATAAATTTTTTCATAAAACTTTCCTTAATACGATTCATACCAATCCACAACAATGTTTAAATAAATCCACTTTCACTATGTCCAATACTAGACAGTATCGGACTTTAACGTTAAGCTGTAAGTCTATTATTTTATTGAATATTTATACATTATGCTTGTTGCTTTAGTTGATACGTTAAAACAATTAAGATATCAAATTGCTCATCTTGACGATGGTACTCTAAATTCAGAATACCCAGAACTTGCATCCTTTATACAGCAAGTTGGCTTGACTGTAACTGAATCAAAGGACGATCTAAAATTTTTATACCAATTTTTATATGTATACGGCCGAAAATCTGAAGCGACATTTAATCGTTTTCGTAATGAGCTTGAACGATTTTATTTGTGGTCTTGGTTAATTGCCCAAAAATCAGTGTTCGATTTAAAACGCGAAGACATTGAAGCGTATGTTGATTTTATGGCTGAGCCAGATAAAAAATGGGCATCAACTTCGGTGCAATGGCGTTACAAAGACGAGCAAGGTATTCGTCGATTAAACCAAAATTGGCGCCCTTTTATATTAAAAGAGTCAATTGCGAGTCAGCAAACATTAGCGGCTATGTTTACTGCGCTAAATGTATTTTATAAGTTTTCTATATTAGAAGAAAAAACGTTTGCGAACTTTATTCCTGTAGTGAAAAAAAATAGTCCCTATTTGGTTGTTCAATCTCAAATTCAGATCCCAGACACTTTAAGTGACATACAATGGGAATATGTATTTGGCGTAACACGCGATTTATGTGAAAAAAAACCAGAGCTTGAACGTAACCTATTTACGCTTGCGTGCTTAAAAGGGCTATATTTACGTATATCAGAATTATCAGAGCGCCCGCAGTGGTCGCCGGTTATGTCACACTTTTGGCAAGATAATGACGGTTTTTGGTTTTTACGAATTATGGGCAAAGGTAATAAGCTACGAGATGTTACGTTAAGTGATGATTTTGTTGAGTATTTAAAGCGTTATAGATTATACAGAGGGTTACCCGCCCTACCACGCGTTGATGAATCTGAACCATTGGTGCATAAAATTCGGGGGCAAGGTGGGATGACCGTTAGGCAAATTAGGCGTTTAGTACAACAAAGTTTTGATTTAGCACAGCAATCTTTACTTGATGATGGGTTTAAAGATGATGCAGAACAACTTGAAGCAGCCACTGCCCATTGGCTTCGTCACACGGGCGCAACACATGATGCGCAAACACGACCGCTAAAACATTTATCGGAAGATTTAGGCCATTCAAAAATTGCCACAACCGATCAAATTTACATTCAAACAAATATTAAAGAGCGAGCAAAATCAGGCGTTAAAAGGAAAATTTAATGGAATACTTAGTAATAGCATTTATTGGTTTTTTATTTTTAGTTTATTCAATTTCAATTAGACAACTAGAGCGCACAGAAATAACAGGGCCTATGTTTTTTGTTATTGGCGGCATGTTTTTGGCGTTTTTACTTCCTAATGAAGGCGAAAAATTAAAAACAGGAATAGATTATTTATTACCACTGATAGAGCTAACGCTAAGTATATTTTTATTTTCTGATGCGGCTAAATCTAAGTTAGGTGTATTGAGGCATAGTTTTCAATACCCTAGCCTATTATTATTCGTTGCCCTACCCTTAACTTTACTATGTGGAATTGGTGTTAGCTTATTTTTATTTGCAGAGTTGTCGTTAATTCAATCAGCACTACTGGCAATTATTCTTACGCCAACCGATGCAGCTTTGAGTAAAGGGTTATTGCAAAGTACACAAGTTCCCGAAAAAATTAGGGAAGGTATAAATACCGAAAGCGGATTAAACGATGGCTTATGCGTACCAGTATTTTTAATTTTTATTTTACTCGCAAAAAATCCTGACTCTGCTATTACTGCTTCACATACCTTAGGTGTGTTTTCAAGAGAGCTTGGCTTAGCATTGTTGATTGCTAGTTTTTCTATTGCGGTATTTATACCGGCACTAAATTTTGCAATGAAACGACATTACTTTGCTAAAAACACTAGCCCATTTTTATTGCTTGGGTATGCGATGGCTGTGTTTTCTATTACACAATATTTTCATGGCAGCGGATTTATAGCTGTATTTGTAGCGGGTTTGTTATTTGATAAATTTTCTAAAACCGATATACGCGCTGAGCTAATAGAAGATTCTGAGCACATAGCTGATTTTACTTCGTTAATGATTTGGTGTTTATTTGGATTTGTTTGTGCGTATTTAGTAATACCAAAATTAAATACAAACATAATTGTGTATGCCCTACTAAGCACTACATTAGTTAGAATAATACCAGTTATGTTATCGTTACAATTTACAGCACTTAATTGGAAAGAACGTTTTACTTTTGCGTGGTTTGGTCCGCGAGGTTTAGCATCTATCGTTTTTACTTTGATGGTAATAGACACGCAAATAGAAAATAAATACGATATTGCCACTATTGCAATGACCACTATTTTATTTAGCGTGTTTATACATGGTATAAGTACAAAGCCAATTGCAGATAGCTTCGTTAAAAAATCTAAATAGCGTTTATAAAAATTAGCGAATTTATTGCTTTGGTATAAACACGTTTTTTAGCTTTAAAATAAATCACTTAACTAAGCGAATTGGTATTAATAAAAAAGGCGTAACTTATTTTTAAGTTACGCCTTTTTTATTTTTAACTTTTACTAGCTAAGTACCTGAGCGAGCAACTCTATTGGGTGCTTTGGTTTAAATTGCTCAAAACGTTTTACTTGGCTGCGACACGAAAAACCGGTAGATAAAAGTTGCTCTGGTTTATTTTTATCTACTATTGGTTTCCAACTCATTTCGTACAGTGCACGGGAATTTTCTTGGTTTTGTGCTTCATGGCCATAAGTACCGGCCATGCCACAACACCCGGTATTGGTTGTATTTAGGGTTAAACCAATATCAGTAAAAATTGTTTTCCATACGCTTGCCGCTTTTGGTAAAGCGGTTGTTTCTGTACAGTGGCTCAGTAATGTAAATTCAGTATCGGTTTTTTGTTTAGCCGATAGAGATTTAAACGATTGAGTTTGTAACCATTCATGGGCAAGTTGTACATGAAACTCGCCGCGATTATTTTCCAAAATTGTATTGTATTCATCGCGATAACACATAACTAACGATGCATCTAAACCAACCAAAGGCGAATTAATATCAGCAAGTTTATTTAAAAACTCTGCGGCATTTTTTGCGGTTACTTTAAACTCATGCAAAAACCCTTTTACATGTTGGGCTTTACCATTAGGTTTAAACGGTAATAGCATCGGCTTTTTACCCAGCGCGATGATAAGTGTTATAAAACTTTGCACTAACTCGGCTTCATAAAAGCTGGTAAACGGGTCTTGCACTATTAGCACATAGTCATTTTGTTCTTCGCTTGAAAGTGAGTTTAATAACTCAAAATCAAATTTATGTGCTTTTGCTACGCGTTTTTCAAGTGAAGGCACACTTAATTGAGGGGTATCGACATACCCTACTGTTTTTTTAATTAAACTACTTACTAAGTTTGTTTTAACAATTGGGTTGATCACGCGTGCAAATTTAGACATTACAGGCGCCGAACTTTCAATGTTAGCGACTAAATAATCTTTAAGTGGGCGCGCGTAATAACTGTGATAATAATTTAAAAAGCGTGCTCTAAAAGTAGGTACATCGACTTTAATTGGGCAAGATGTTGTACACGCTTTACACGCTAAACATTCATCCATTGACTCTTTTACTTCGTGAGAAAAATCGTAGACACCTTTGTTTTTTTCACGGCTATGAACAAAACGCTCCCACCAGGTAATAACTTCGCCTTTGTTAAGCTCTTTTTCTACTTCGAGCAAATCTACATTTTTAGACTCTTGAAGTCGTAACCATTCTCGCATTAATGTTGCGCGGCCTTTTGGCGAATGCCTGCGGTCGCCGGTTACTTTATATGAAGGACACATGGGTGAATTTTCGTCGTAGTTAAAACAAATCCCGTTACCATTACAGGTCATTGCATTGTTAAAACTTGTTTTTACATCGATAGAAATTTGCTTATCGAAGTACGAACGCTTTTGTCCATCTACACTAACTAGTGAGTCTTCACTTTCTATGGGCGTACATATTTTGCCAGGGTTTATTCTATTATTTGGGTCGAACGCGGTTTTTATTTTACGAAGTTGTTTAAATAAATGCTCACCAAAAAACTCAGGGCCGTATTCACTTCGGTAACCTTTACCATGTTCGCCCCACATTAAGCCGCCGTATTTAGCGGTGAGTTTTACAACTTCGTCCGAAATTGTACGCAGTAGTTTTTCTTGTTCTGGGTCGCACATATCTAGCGCCGGGCGTACATGTAAAACACCCGCATCAACATGGCCGAACATACCGTATTGTAAATTATGACTATCGAGTAATGCTCTAAATTCTACAATGTAGTCGGCTAAGTTTTCTGGCGGTACAGCGGTATCCTCAGCAAAGGCCAATGGCTTTTGGCTGCCTTTAACATTACCGAGTAAGCCAACAGATTTTTTACGCATTGCATAAATCTTTAAAATGTCACTTTTACTGCTGGTTAATTGATAGCCAATGACACCATTGGTTTGATTTGCTACGCACTCGTCTAATAATGTACAGAGTGTGTTTACTTTGTCTTTTATATCTTCAGGTGATACTGCATTAAACTCAACCATGTTGAGTCCTTGCATATCTTTATTTGGTACATCGGTTATTAAGTCCGATACTGAATGCCAAATAATATCTTCGCGAGCCAGGTTTAATACTTTGCTATCGACTGTTTCTACCGATGTTGCACGCGCATCAACTAAAAAGGGAGAATGGCGAAGTGCCGAATCAAAACTGTCGTATTTAATATTTATCAGTGTTTTAAATTCGGCTATGGGCGTTAGGTTTAATTTAGCTTCAGTAACTATACCTAGTGAGCCTTCTGATCCGGTAATTAGCCTACTCATATCAAAAGTTTGTAAGTCATCACTTAGCACATGTTCTAGGTCGTAGCCGGTTAAAAAGCGATTTAAGCGTGGAAATTTTTCTAAAATAGCTTGGCGCTCATTTAAAGAAATTTCCAATACTGTTTTGTAAAGGCTACCGATTAATGATTCTTGCTCGGCTATTACTTTAGCTTTTTCTATGTCTATTGGTGATGTCACCATTGGGCTGCCATCGACTAAATAGGTAGTAAGTCCTAAAACATGGTCGCTGGTTTTACCGTACACTAATGAACCTTGGCCTGATGCATCAGTACTGATCATTCCGCCAATGGTTGCTCGGTTACTGGTTGATAAGTCGGGTGAGAAGAAAAATCCGTACGGTTTTAAAAAGTCGTTTAATTGATCTTTAATTACACCTGTTTGTACTCTAACCCACCCTTCTTCAACGTTAATTTCGAGTATTTCGCGCATGTAGCGAGACAAATCAACCACTATTCCTGGTGTGAGTGATTGCCCATTAGTACCTGTACCACCACCACGTGGGCCAAAAGTAAGCGACAAAAATGGGTCGCGAGATGCTGTTTGCAATGCCAGTTGAATGTCTTTTTCGGTTTTAGGAAAAATAACACCTTGTGGAATTTGCTGATAAATACTGTTATCGGTAGAGGCGGTTAAACGTGTTGCATAGCTTGCATCGGTGTCTCCACTAAACCCCTGATTATTAAGTGTACTTAAGTAGTTTGCGACAAGGTCGGTCGCTGCATCTTGCTGTGTAATTGTTGCTATCATGACGGCGATAATTTAAGGCATTTGTGTAATTATATCATGGTGATGGCTAATAGAAATTGAAGATTTTACAGTTTGTAACACTCTTTTTATCGTATTTTGAGCTGCTGTATTTATAATCAAGTTAAACCATAGTGTAGAGCTTTATATGAAAAAATTACTATTACAGATCATAGGTGTATTGTTTATTTTGCTTGGGCTGTTTTTTGCAATCGTGCCAGGCCCGTCGCTAATATTTTTTATGGCGGGGTTACTGTGCTTTTCTTTTTACTACCCAAAAGCCAGGCATTATTTAAAGCTTTGCCAAAAAGCCTTAACTAAATCGTGTAATTATTTAGATAAAAAATTAGCACGGTAATTTAGCCCACACACAAAAATGCCAGCATAATTGCTGGCATTTTTATTTGTTACGGGTACTGATGATTATTTAGCAAGTTTGTCTGCTAGGTATAACCATGTTTCTAGTACTGTATCTGGATTTAGTGAAACAGAATCAATGCCCTGCTCTACTAACCATGCTGCAAAGTCTTCATGATCTGAAGGACCTTGACCACAAATTCCTACGTATTTACCTTTTTCTTTAGCTGTTTTAATTGCCATAGAAAGTAGCTTTTTAATCGCAGGATTACGCTCATCAAATAAATGTGCGATTAGGCCTGAGTCACGGTCAAGACCAAGTGTTAGCTGAGTTAAATCGTTAGAGCCGATAGAAAAACCATCGAACATCTCTAAAAATTCATCGGCAAGTAATGCATTTGAAGGAAGCTCACACATCATGATTACTTTTAGACCATTATCACCACGTTTAAGGCCATGCTCTTCTAGTAATTCTATAACGCGTTTACCCTCTTCAAGGGTACGCACGAATGGGATCATGATTTCAATGTTTGTCATACCCATGGTGTTTCTTACGCGTTTAATTGCTTCACACTCAAGGGCAAAACAATCACGGAAGTCTTCTGAGATATAACGTGCAGCACCACGAAAACCAATCATTGGGTTTTCTTCTTCAGGCTCGTATTGCTCACCACCTACTAAGTTGGCATATTCGTTTGATTTAAAATCAGACATACGCACAATGACACGCTCTGGAGCAAATGCACAGCCTAGCGTTGAGATACCTTCTACTAATTTAGAGATATAAAATTCAACTGGCGACTCGTAACCGGCGATAATGTCGGTAATTTCAGCTTGCAGTGCAGGTGACTGGTCGTCAAAATTTAATAGCGCTTTAGGGTGAACACCAATCATGCGGTTAATTACAAATTCAACACGTGCAAGGCCAACACCTGCATGAGGTAAACGTGCAAAGTCAAACGCGCGGTCTGGATTACCCACGTTCATCATTACTTTCATTGGTAGTTCTGGCATTTTATCAACGCGCGACGTAAGTATTTCAAAATCTAAAATACCTTCGTATATATAACCTGTATCGCCTTCAGCACATGATACGGTTACTTCTTGCCCCGCTTTAATTAAATCGGTTGCGTTACCACAGCCAACTACCGCAGGAATACCAAGTTCACGGGCAATAATTGCTGCGTGACACGTACGCCCACCACGATTTGTAACAATGGCTGCGGCGCGCTTCATGATAGGTTCCCAATCTGGGTCGGTCATGTCGGTAACTAAAATATCGCCTTCTTGTACTTGATCCATTTCTTGAATTGAATCAAGAACACGAACAACACCACTACCAATTTTATGACCAATTGCACGGCCTTCAGCAATGACATTGCTTGTGCCATTTAACTGAAAACGCTCCATAACATTGGCATCTTCGTTTGAGCGAACTGTTTCTGGGCGCGCTTGTACTATGTACAATTTGCCATCGTTTCCGTCTTTTGCCCATTCGATATCCATAGGACGACCGTAGTGCTTTTCGATAATTACAGCTTGTTTTGCAAGTTCTTGCACTTCTTCATCTGTAATTGAGAATTTGTTTGAAAGGCTTGGCTCTACGTCAACAATTTCTACTTGTTTACCGTGTGCCTCATCTGCAGAGTAAATCATTTGAATGGCTTTAGAGCCAATGTTACGACGTACTACCGATGGCAACCCTTTTTGTAATGTTGGTTTATGAACATAAAATTCATCAGGGTTTACTGCTCCCTGTACAACCATTTCACCTAAACCGTAGCTTGAAGTTACAAATACAACGTCTTCAAAACCAGACTCTGTATCAATACTAAACATAACGCCTGACGCTGATTTATCTGAACGAACCATGCGTTGAATACCAGCAGACAGCGCTACACCACGATGATCGTAACCTTGGTGAACACGGTACGATATGGCGCGGTCGTTAAATAAAGAAGCAAATACGTGTTTAATGGCGACCATGACTGAGTCGATACCACGTACGTTTAGGAATGTTTCTTGTTGGCCTGCGAATGATGCATCTGGCATATCTTCAGCGGTAGCTGATGAGCGTACTGCAAATGAAACATCGGCTGATGTATCGCCATGTAGTTGGCTATATGCGTCGCGGATGGCTTGGTCTAGGTTAGGTTGGAATGGGGTATCGATAATCCATTGGCGGATATCGGCACCGACTTTAGCGAGTGTATTTACATCATCAACATCGAGTGTATCTAAAATGTCGTGAATTTTTGCATTGAGTCCAGATTGCTCTAAAAACTCATTGAAAGCGTCGGCTGTAGTGGCAAAACCACCCGGAACCTGTACACCTGCGTTAGCGAGGTTTGAAATCATTTCACCGAGTGAGGCATTTTTGCCGCCAACACGTGGAACATCTTGCATACCAAGCTCTTGATACCAGAGAACGTATTCTTGCACGGGTCTTTCTCCAAAAAAACAAATTGTAGTTGTAACTGTGAGAGTTAAGAAAGAAAACCTTTTATAAAGGTCACCTTCATTCTACACTGGCATTAGACCTCACGTAAACCGTGAGTAAGCCATTTTAGGGATTAAACGTAATAAAAAGGTAAACTATGAGAACTGCTTTTTATATATCAGACGGCACTGCAATCACCTCAGAGGTGTTTGGTCACGCGACTCTGTCGTTGTTTCCGGTTGAATTTAACCACAAAACTATTCCTTTTGTAGAAACAGAAGAAAAAGCAAATGAAATTAAAGCGTTAATAAATGCAACTGCCGCAAAAGAAGGTGAGAAGCCATTTGTATTCTTTACCTTCGTAAATCATAACTTAAGTGAAATTATTAAATCGGCCGATGCAATCGCGTATGATTTCTTGTCTACTTACAGTGAAAAAATAGAAAAAGAGCTTAATGTTGCGCCAGTGCCAAAAATGCATCGTACCCACTCTATTCATGAAAAAAGCTATGACTTTAGAATAGATGCGGTTAACTATGCTCTTATGAATGATGATGGCGGCAATATTAAAAACTTTTCTGAGGCTGATATTATTTTAGTAGGCGTAAGCAGAAGCGGTAAAACACCTACTAGCTTGTACTTAGCGTTACAGTACGGAATTAAAGCTGCAAATTACCCAATAACTGAAGACGACTTAGAGAGCGAGGGATTACCTAAATGTTTGCTCCCTTACAAACATAAGTTATTTGGATTAACGATTGACCCTGAGCGTTTAGCTGCAATTAGGCATCGTCGTATGGCAAATTCTAAATACGCATCAATAAGACAATGCCGAATTGAAGTGCGTGAAGTTGAAATGCTTTATAAGCGACATAAAATTGCATACTTTAATTCTACTCACCATTCTGTAGAAGAAATATCTGCTAAAATCTTAATAGACAGCAACCTTGAGCGACGTAAGTACTAACAAACTAATTTACTATTTTGCTAAAAAAAGCCGCAATATGCGGCTTTAATTTTTTACTTATTACTTACGAGCGTCTTTTAATAAATCAGCTACTAAGAAACCAACTTCTAATACTTGGTCTGCATTAAGACGTGGGTCACACTGAGTTTTGTAACGCTGAGCTAGGTCATCATCTGATAAACCGTAAGCACCACCTGTACATTCTGTTACGTGCTGCCCTGTCATTTCTAAGTGAACACCACCTGCGTATGAACCTTCAGCTTTGTGTACTGCAAAGAATTGGCTAATTTCACGCATGATGTTATCAAAGCTACGTGTTTTGTAGCCAGATGTCGCTTTTTCAGTATTGCCATGCATTGGATCTGAGCTCCAAATTACCTTACGGCCTTCTTGTTGAACACGGCGAACAAGAGCTGGTAGTTTCTCTGGCAGTACGTCTGCGCCCATACGCGTGATTAGTGTTAAGCGACCCGGAATGTTATCTGGGTTAACTGCATCAATTAAACGAATTAGATCGTCTGGGTCCATTCCTGGGCCAACTTTAACACCAATTGGGTTTTTAATACCTTTGAAAAATTCAATGTGTGCATGGTCTAACTGGCGTGTACGCTCACCAATCCACACAAAGTGCGCAGAACAGTCATACCAGTCACCTGATAGGTGATCGCGACGAGTAAGCGCTTCTTCATAGCCTAGTAATAACGCTTCGTGAGACGTGTACAAATCGGTTTCTTTAAGGCTTGGCGCAATAGTAGAATTGATGCCACATACTTCCATAAATTCAAGCGCGTCTTGAATTTTGTCAGCAAGCTGTTGGAATCGTTCTTTTTGCGGATTAGCGGCTACAAAACCCATGTTCCAGCGATTCACTTGGTGTAAGTCTGCTAAGCCACCCTGTGCAAATGCACGAAGTAAGTTTAATGTAGCGGCACTGTTGTGGTATGCCTTCATTAAACGTTGGGGATCGGGAATACGTGCTTCTTCTGTAAATTCAAAGCTATTTACAATATCACCACGGTAAGATGGCAAAGATACACCGTCAATAGTTTCTAAATCAGCAGAGCGTGGTTTAGCGTATTGGCCTGCCATACGTGCAATTTTAACAACTGGGCATTTACCGCCGTATGTTAAAACAACAGCCATTTGTAAAAGGGTTTTAAATGTATCGCGAATATTAGCTGCATTGAAGTCGCTAAATGATTCGGCACAGTCACCGCCTTGAAGTAAAAATGCACGACCTTCACATACATCTTCTAATTGTTTAAAGAGGCTTCTTGTTTCTTCTGCAAAAACAAGTGGTGGAGCACTCTTTAACTGGCTTTCTACTGTTTTCAGTTCTTCTTGATCTGGGTACTGTGGCTGCTGCAGTATCGGCAGTTCTCTCCAGCTATTTGGGTTCCACGATTGCATGTTCTTTCCTCATTCCTACTTTACCTGATATAAAGAAATTAACGTATGCATAGCCCTAAGTTCAAGGACTATATTCACTATTTACCAACTAATTTGTTATGAGTTAAGTATTTATAAGGTTTTTTGTGATTTTATGGCTCTAAAGGCTTAGACCTAAGCGTTGTTTAACGTGGTTATTTTTATTTAAATACAACAAGTTAAACATGTGGAGGTGTTTTTTTAACCATCTCAAACCAAATTGAATTAAAAGCTTTAAAGTTAACAGTTTTATCAGGAACACATCATACTTAAATCGGGTTGATTGTAATCTTGACTTTACAGTGTGCTTTTAATTAAATCAAACAAGCGTATAGATATTCACTCTAAGATATGGTAGTGCGAGATGGGTTGTTAAAAGTAAATAGCTATGAATCCACTTTTTATATGCGGCTAAACAGCTGGGAGCAGATTGCTAGACAATGTAAGTACTGTAATTAAGGCTACTAAAGATAATCTGTACAGACATCGACTATTTTTAATATTAAATTGTAGTAGAGTTTATTTTCACAAAGCTGCCTTCCCCATAACAGGAGCTTGGTATTTTATTAAAAGTACCACTTATAATTACTATACAGTAACTGCGTGCCCACTCAATATTGACTTCAGGCCTTAAGATAAAAGCATTTCACAAAGGTTGATAATATATAAGCATATATCCCCACAGACAATTAGCTGCGTTAAATCAAATTTCTTCATCTAGATAAATATTCACAAGTACATTGATTACACATGGGTTCACTAATTCCTTATATTTTGGATCTCATTAGCGTAATGAAACAGCAGTAAGAACACATCATACCTTAATTATTTAAGTATAAACTTGGCTGCGTCATTATAAATAGACTATTAATAATCAAAGGAAAAGGTTAAACTTAGTAAATAGATAAGTAAGATGTGTTCTTAAGGTGATTATGGTTTCTAAAGTACAAATAAGAAGTCAGTTTGATTTAATGAATGAGTTAACGTCGTTGTTGATTGATGAATTACGTGTCTGTGAATATTCAAAGGCTGAATATTATCAGCTCCCAGATATAACAAGTGTTGATGAAAATATTATTCCCGAGTCAATTCCTGTAAAAAAATTAACCGGTGAAATTGCTCATAGGGCAATTTTAAATTCGTTTACTGATATTTATAAAAAAGAAAGTTTAAGTAGTAGAGTATTAAAGCGCCATCCTGGTCTTTTGGTTCTAAAAAATGCAGATGTCATGGCATTAACAAACCGCATAAAACAAGTTAATAAAGCTAAGGCTGCTTTTAAAGAATGTGTTTTGGCCATCGATAATAATGATGCGCGATTTGAAGCCGTTCATAACGCGGTGCCAAATTTAATCACTCTTGCAGCCTATCGAAAAATTCATTTTCAAAGTGAATCCCCTTTTTCAGTGAGATTTACGTGGATGCATAAGCATGCAACTAAAACTCTAACTAAAAAAATGGCGCTTGAAATGCTCGATAAATCTGCTGGCTATAGAAACCCAAGAATGATCGACCAACAAAAATGGCAAGCCCTTGTTGCACAAGAGCAATTGCGAGTAGCGAGTTTAGGTGATAAAGAAAAGTTAAGAATTCGCCGCCCTACCCGAGTAAGCCCCCAAGTTAATGTTAGGTATACCGCAGAAAATAGGTATCACGTAAGTGCAGCATTGCCGTTCATTTTAATTAATCCACAGCCTGACGTTAAGTTAGGTACTTTGCCAGATTATCAAAAACCTGAGTCTCATCCGAGAAAAAAAGAGTATGACTTTTTAGTTGATAGACTTTACTTAGAACAAGTAGATAAATAATTATGTTAAAAAGGCCACATAGTGTGGCCTTTTTGGTAAGTAGCTTATTATTTTAACTGAAGTTATTTCTCGACTATTTCTTCTATTTTATCTTCGTCAATTAAAACTGCGTTTTCGACAATTCGTTTGCCGCCTTGAATCTCGATACGCTTATTTTGCTTGTTAAGGGTGAGTATCTCATCACAAAACTGATCAGACGGATGCATTTCGTAGGTGTAATCAATAATATTTCCGGTTTTATCATCTTTTACATTAGTAATGCTGTATTCCGAAATAGCCCCTTTTTCAATTAGATCTTTCATTGTTGTGGTCATATCGCGGCGTAAAGCTTTTAGTTTGTTTTCTGTTATATCGTCGGTTGAATAAATTGAGCCGTATTTTTCCATAATAGATAACAATCTGAAGTGATACGTTTTACCAGGCGCGGCATAACGCCAAAGATGGTATAAACGCAACATCATCCAACGTGATAAACCACGTTTTAGTTCTTGTGCACTGTTAAAGTAATATCCTTTGTATTCAAGGTTATCAATCATGTTATGAACAAATGCATTTAAACATGCAACACATTTAACATTGCCGCCTTGGCCTTTTTTACCACTAAAATGAAGAGATGATAAAAAGTTCATATTCGACTCGTAAAAAGAATCATCAATGTCTGTATTTTTAGTATCAGTAGCCGAGTATTTAAATGAAAGCTTAGAACCTTGAAGAGCCTCAAGTGATTCTTTGATTTGTGGATATGGCATTGATTGCCCAACCGCTTTAAGTTCTTGGGCTAATTCGTTCATCGAAAAAACCACAGCATATTGAATACCGGACTTAAAATTGATTTTTACAATTTTACCTTTCGATGCCAAACGAATTAACGCGCGTTCAACTTTTTCTTCTCTATCTGACGGCCATACTAAATATTCTACGTCTTCACCATCTTTACGGGTACTTACAACAGCCGGTGTAATTTTTATTTCGCCGTCATATAAAATACCATCCACTTTTTCGGATATTTTACGCGTAACAATTGTTTTTTTAGGTGCTTCTTCTAATGGCAGTTTTTTATGCCCAGAACGTACAAAACGCCCCCATAAATCATAGTGGTTAAACGTGTTTGAATAAGCACGTAACCCATGAGCGGCATTTTCGATAGAAATTCGCACATCTTTGTTATCTGTAAATAGTGCTAAGCTTTCATTATCTATAGCACTTTCCACCCCGTGTATTTGGCCCCTAAGTGTATCGGGCAAGTTATCTACCGAGATGTTGACCTTTCGGCTCATTGTTCTGATTTCCATTTTTTATTGCGACAGCTAATAACAACACATTAAGCAACAAAAGTTAAATGTTTAAGTTAGTATAAAAGTGATCCATCACTAAATAAACGCATTGGATCATTATTATACTAAGTTACGAGTGATAACCTTAAATTTGGATCACAATTTTACTAAGCTTTGCTTCACAAGTTAAAGTTTTACTAACTCAATTATATTTTTGTCCACTGAAAGCGCTAATTTTAAACTTTTCACACGACAAATATTCGTAAAATATATATCTGCTGTGGATAACAGCAACTCGAGTTAGCATAGATCTGATCTGTACTTACTACAGATCAGATCTATACCAATTAGATGAGCCGTTCTTCGCAAGATTAAGTGTATAACTTTATAATTTACTTAGTAGAAAATTGATCTCACACAGTCATTTTGTACATAACTTTTTGAGTAAGTTGTGTATAACTCTAATATTTAAATTAGGCTTAGTAAAAAGCTGATCTGCATGTAGATATAGATCTGATCTTAACCAAGTATAAAGGTGATCTGCTTTTTTTTACATTATTTATTAATATCATATAGTTACAACACTATTATACACCCTTAACCTTTATTACCTTATATATTTAACCACTTTTAAACTTCTTTATTTATACTAAGCAATCTTAAAGGTGTAAAAATATTTTTAGATGTCTTCTTATTAAAATGCATGTCGTCATAAATAGTTATTTACAGCTATTTGAATGGACATTATACTAACTGCCTAACTTTGAGGAAGAAAGTATGTCTATCAATAATAATGCGCTAAGTACTTACCGGCTTTTAAAAGCAACAGCCGAAGTTGCTGAAAAATCTCTAAAAGGACGCATACAACATTATCGCGCTCACCTTAAATCAGAAGAAAAAGAATTAAGAACATATACCCAAAAAGCAGCAGCTGATTTACTAGGGTGTAATAACCGTACCTTAAAGCGTCGTCATGACAATGGTGACTTTGATGATTTAAATATCAAGCGTGGTGCAAATGGGCACTATGCGTACACCTTGGTTAATATTTTTGCTATGGCTGATATCATGGATATTCAGCCAGATCACCGTACTGCTAACGATAAGCTTCAAGTTATTGTTATTAATTCACTCAAAGGTGGCTGCGGTAAAACAACGAGTATGGTTAATATTGCTGCTGCGTTAGCTACCACTAATATTAAACGTTACCGAATTGGTATTATTGATTTAGATCCTCAAGGGTCGTCTTCAAGCTTTTTCCCATCAAACGATCATGACCCTGTTACGGTAGGCGACTTAATGCGTGATTGCATTGATTTAGATGAAGGCGAAACATGGCCAGAGTTTGTCTCGAGTGCTTTTGTGACTACGCATATCCCAAATATCCGTGTTTTACCCTCAGGTATGGATGACTTTTACTTTGAGCATGAAACCGCTACGCTTTTAAAAGATACCTCTAATTATGAACAAACACGTCATTATCATAAACTGTTAGAGAAAGTTATTGAGCCGGTTAAAGATGAATTCGATATTATTTTAATTGATACTGCTCCTACTCTTAACTTTATGTTTTACAACGCCTTAATGGCCTCTACAGCAATGCTTATTCCAGTTCATCCAGAAGCTGTAGATTTTGATGCTAACAACAAATATTTAAAGCGTTTAGGCGAGATTTACCACACTGTTGCAGCTCTAGGTCATGAAGGTTGGGACTTTATGCAGTTTTTAGTAACCAACTACGTTAAGGGCAATCATTCACAGCGCGATATTGTTAAAGATGTACGCAGTGCGTTTGGCCGCCAAGTAATGAGCTACCCTATTAACCACAGCTCAGCAATTACGGCTAGTTCATCATCTTTTAATACCATATTTGATCAAAAAGCATCGGATAGTTTAGCAAGTCGCGAGTCTTTATTACGCGCGCAAGAAAATATTAAAGATGTTGTAGACGAATTAGAAATGCTTATTCGTTCTAATTGGGAGTCAACCCAATCATCACTTAACAACACTAAGTAAGGATGTTAAATAAAAATGGCTAAAAAACGTAAAAACGACACCCGCTTAGATCCATTTGCAACTGTTGTAGGCAATAGCAGTCTCGATGCATTACTTGAGCAAGCAAACGCTGGCGATGTAATTAGAATGCCTGCGCCTAGTGACCCTACACGCGAAATTACTTTAGTGTGTAAAGTTATAGCCCATGCAGATATAGAATCTAGCACCACGGTTTACGGTAAAAACCGCCGTGTTCAAGCACTTTTAAACGAAAAATCGGTTTCTGACATTTTACCTGCAATTACTGAAGATGGGCGAAATCAGCACCCTGCTTTACTTTGGGATCAGGGAAATACTAACTTAGTACTTGCAGGTTCTCGTCGTCGTAAAGCCTGTATTTTGGGTAATGCCGACTACTTAGTATTAAGCTCTCCAGATTTTACTGAGCAAGACGCTAAAATTTTAGCAGTATCTTCAGATCAGTACATAGCTCCGAGCCTTTGGGAGCTCGGACAAGCTTACCAACAAACTAAAACCGATCTTATTGAGCAAGGTAAAAAAGGCTCTTATCGTGAAATTGCTGCCATTGAAGGTGTATCGCACACCGCAATTGCAGATGCCATTAAAGCGTACGAGCAAATACCGGCTGATGTAATTTCACTTTACCCAACGGCTAACCATGTAGGCAGAGAAGTAGCTAAAAAGCTTGTTAGTGCAAAGGAGCGAGATGAGCAGGCATTTAACGCGTTAGTTAGTGAATTGCACAACGATGATGAGATTAACGCCATTACAAGCGACGACAAACGCGCAATGGCTATTACTAAACGTTTAACGACCGAGCCTAGCGCGGTTGCTAAACGTGAAGCTGTGTTTGAAAACAACTTTATAAACGTACAACGCAATTTAAAAAGTGGTGACGTATCTATTAAAATAGATAATAAAGTGTTGACTGACAAACGCTTAGAACAGCTTACTAAGCTTTTAAGCGCGTTTAATTAGTACCTTACTGCTTAGTAAAATAGTGATCTTTAAAGCCTGTTAGGTTAGTTAAATTCTGATCTAATGGGCTTTTTACTTAGTAAAATCCTGATCTTTTTTGCTATTTATAATCCATAAATCCCTCATTTTTGCTCTTAAGATCACATTTTTACTAACTGGATTTAGTTTTTACGACTATTTGATGCTGGATTTTAATTTGTTAGTAAAAAGCTGATCTGTAAAGCCCCTACGTTGTTAATAAGTTGTTTGTAACATGTGAGATTGCTGTTTACCTATTTTTATTTTGGCAGATAAATTACCTCAAACTACGTATAAACCGATTTTTTACTAACCTAGCAGCTCCAACCAGTTTATATAACGTTAATATTACTTTTGCTGTGCGCAGTTAAAGAATATACTGGCAGAATTATTTTAAAAATTTAATACTTAGAGTGACATGTCTGCTAACTTATCAAAAAATGATTTACTGGCTATTTTTGAAGAAATAAAAAATGAGCAGGCAACCTTGTTTCCTCTTTCCGAGCGATTTATAAAAAAGCTATTTAGGCCTAACGTGCTCGATAAAGGCAAAGAGTATTATAAAAACGGCCAAATTAGTTGGTTAGAGTTCAGTAGTGATTTTGCTGTTATTGACTCAACTGTACAAAGCGCTACCGGATCAGCATTTAACCAACGTATTGAAATCAGTAAAGTACCGACTGGTTACTCTGTAGATACGCATTGCTCTTGTAATGCTAAAACTAAATGTAGGCACTTAGCTGCTGTATTATTTAAACTCAAAATAGAGCACTCAGGTGAATACGGAGAAGACTACTTTATTAATGATTGGTTTAGTGAGCTGTCAGCACTTAAAAATTTAAATACTAAACCTCCTTCGCAAGTTCTTCTATTTGTATTAGACATTGAAAATAATAAAGTTTTTTTAACGCCAAAAATTGCTAATTACGACAAAAATAATAACTACACGCTGGGCCGTAATCTTACGGAGCAACAATTAAATAGTTTTGTAACGCCTAACGATTTGCTCGAAAGTGACTTTAGACTATTTAGTTGGATTCGCTCACAAAATGCAGTGGGTAATTTAGAGCTAAAAGCACAATGGGGCTTTAGCGCTTTACAACAATTAATTGCAACTGAGCGATTGTTTTTGCAGCGTTCGCGTGTGGCTATTAAAGCCCAAACAGGCCAGTCGCTGAATTTTAAATGGCAGCAAAAAAACGAGTTATCGCAATTAATTACTGAGCTTGAACACAGTAAAAATTGGGCACTGATCAAAACCACGCCGCCTGCTTATTTAGATCTTGATCACTTTAAAGTTGGCCGGATCAGAACGCAGCTTAGTGCTGATGAAATAGCACATTTACAATCAATTCCTGCACTACATGATGCAAATTTTGATCGTATTTATAAACAACTTGCAGACAATTTTGGAGCCGGTGTTATACCGCATCCGAACAACGAACAAGTCAACGTTAAGCAACTTGGTAATGCTGTTTTAAAAGCCACTATGGATGAGCAAGCCCTTAAAGTCTCGCTACTGTTTAAATATAAAAACAAAAATTACCCAGCGGGAA
Source organism: Pseudoalteromonas sp. S3776 (assembly GCF_005886915.1). Lineage (NCBI taxonomy): Bacteria > Pseudomonadati > Pseudomonadota > Gammaproteobacteria > Alteromonadales > Pseudoalteromonadaceae > Pseudoalteromonas > Pseudoalteromonas sp. S3776. Next base: position 140,977 of record NZ_PNCU01000001.1, read on the forward strand.
CAGCGCCATCGAGTTTAATAAATAGTGCATTTGAAAACACTGTAACAAATGAGTTAGTAAATTTAGGCTTTGAGTTTTGTAAAGGGGGTTTACAAAGTGAGTTTATATTTAATAAACAATCACCTATACATTTACATTGGCTTGTTTACGAAGTATTCCCTGGCTTCAAAAAGCGTGGCTGGCAAGTAACTCAAACCAAAGTAAATGTAGCCGACCCTCAAGGACACGTTACACTCGATGTAAACCGTGCTGCAGGGCACCAAATGCACTGTAAAGTGCAATTAAGCGATGCCAAAGCCGGTGTACTTTTTAATACCGATGATGCCACTTATCAATCATTAAATCGTCAAAGTGAGCTGTTTTATTACTACCCTGTTGGGCGTCAATTTGGTGTTATTAGTAAAGATGCGATTAATTTACTAACAGAATTTAAACAACGCTTTGAGTTTGTAAAAACACGCGAAGAATTTAATATCCCGCTTTCTTATTTGCCTGAGCTGGTAAAGCATACCGCAGTCACTATAGACCTTCATGATGACTCTCTTGAGCGTTATCTCGATGAGTTAAATAACACCGAGCAAGCAATGCCAGTGGCACCCTTACACGGTTTAAATGACTCGGTAGCACTACGTGAATACCAGCAACAAGGTGTTGATTGGCTTAGCTTTTTAAAGCGCCACCAATTAGGCGGCATACTTGCTGATGATATGGGTCTTGGTAAAACGCTACAAGTTATTGCTTTTTTAGCCAGCAGTTTTAATCGCCCGCAAGCGGGGCCGACCCTTATAGTGTGCCCTACTAGCTTGGTAAGTAATTGGCAAAACGAAATAACCAAATTTGCCAAAAGCCTTAAAGTAACCACTATTTTTGGCTCGCAACGTAATGAGCCTTTACAACATTTAGCGCAAGCGCAATGTATTTTAACGACTTACCCATTACTAAAACGTGATATTGCTTATTACTCGCCACTTTATTTTGAAAATATTATTTTAGATGAAGCGCAATATATTAAAAACGATACTGCACAAGTCTCGCGGTTAGTTAAACGTTTAAATGCCGATTTTAAGTTGTGTTTAAGCGGTACGCCAATCGAAAATAATTTATTTGAGCTTAAGTCGTTACTCGACTTTGCCATGCCTTCATTACTCGGCTCGCAGGCACATTTTAAACAGCACTTTCAAACACCTATTGAGCGCGAAGCCGATTCTGAACGCGCTGAGCAACTAAAGTCGCTTATTATGCCGTTTATATTACGCCGAACAAAAGCGCAGGTAGCGCAAGAGCTCCCACAAAAAACAGAGCTGCTAAAAGAGTTTGAGTTTGAGCCCAAACAAAAAGATATGTACCAAGGTATTACGCGCGCATTAGAAGAAAAGCTCATAGACTTATTTGCTGAGCAAGGCGCACAAAAAAGTAAGCTCGCATTTTTAGAAGCGCTATTAAAGCTTAGGCAAATTTGTTGTCATCCAAAATTAATAGAGCCAGAAACACAAGCAGGTTCAGCAAAATTAGAATGGCTAACTACGCATTTACCGTTAATGCTCAGACTTGGTCGTAAAGTAATTATTTTTAGCCAATTTACTTCTGCGCTCGATTTAATTGCAGAGCGTTTAAACGACATACATATTAATTTTAGTATGCTAACTGGGCAAACGCGTCATCGTGACAAAGTTATTGACGAGTTTACTAGTGGCAAAACCTCGGTATTTTTAATCAGTTTAAAAGCAGGCGGTACTGGGCTTAACTTAACCCAGGCCGATACTGTTATTCATTTTGATCCATGGTGGAACCCTGCTGTTGAAAAACAAGCCACCGATCGCGCTTATCGCATTGGCCAAACAAATCCAGTGTTTGTTTATAAATTAATTATGAGTAATTCAATTGAACAAAAGGTATTTAAAATGCAGCAAGATAAGCAAGCGCTTGTTGATGCATTATTTACCGATAAATCAATGAGCTTCACATCGTTTGATGAGCAGCAAATGTTATCACTTATAAAAAGTTAAATTTTTAAATAAACAGTTGAACTAATTTAATACGAGGGCGTCTACTATTATGCTTGTTGAATAATTGCAGTTATTACAAGCTTCATGTTGATTTCCCTGTTTGGTTACTAATTTTAGTAATGATTAAGCCAGCCCTTTTAGCTGGTTTTTTTATGCCTGTAAATAACACCTTAAATTGTATTTTTTTATAAATTGTTTGAACTAAATTTAAAAACACGCGTCTACTATTGTGCTTGTTGAATAATTGCAGTTATTACAAGCTTCATGTTGATTTCCCTGATTGGTTACTAATTTTAGTAATGATTGAGCCAGCTTCTTTTAAGTTGGCTTTTTTTATGCCCATATTTTAATTTTTAAATTATTTATATTTTTATGTGAACTTAATTTCATGTGCGACGTCTACTATTATGCTTGTTGATTAATTGCAGTTAACACAAGCTTCATGTTGATTTACCCCGTTTAATTACTAATTTTAGTAATGATTGAGCCAGCTCCTTTTAAGCTGGCTTTTTTTATACCCGCATTAGCCTCCTAAATTGCATTTTTTATAAATTGTTTGAACTAAATTTAAAACACGGCGTCTACTATTTTGCTTGTTGATTAATTGCAGTTATCACAAGCTTCATGTTGATTTCCCGATTAGTTACTGAATTTAGTAATGAATAAGCCAGCTCCTTTTAAGCTGGTTTTTTTCTGTCTTAAATTAGCCTCTACCCCCCACAAGTTTTATTCGTTATGATGGCATGTCTCTAAATTTTATAAGTTTATTTTATGTTTACTCAGCTAATAACGCATATTGATTGGTTAAGCGCCGGTGCAGGGATTACAACTGGGCTTGTACTCTATGGCCTTGTTTCGCTACCTTCTCGGAACAAGTTAAAAAAGCAAATTAGCGAACAACAGCAGCAGCTATCGTTATTACAAAACCAGTACGACAACAAGCAGCAGCAATACACTGCTTTATTTGATGAGCATGAGCTACTTGAGCAATCACACCAAGAGCAGCGCGATGAAGCACAGCACTTTAAAACTCGCTTTAGCGAGCAAGAAAAACAAAGTATTCAATACAACCATTTCTGGCGTAAAGCCGAAGGCGAGCTAACCGCTTTGCGAGAGCAATTTAACCAACGCGATATTGAGCTTAATAATATGCGCACTACGCTTGAACAAAAGCAGCAAAACTTTACCGAGCAGCTTGCTCAAATAGAGCAAAGCAAAAGTGTGCTTAAAAAAGAGTTTGAAAACCTAGCTAATAAAATTTTAGAAGAAAAGTCGCAAAGCTTTAAAACGCTAAACCAAGAAAGCATTGAGCAACTATTAAAACCTGTTCAAGGGGAGCTAAAAGGTTTTAGAGATAAAATGGAATCGATTCACGTTGAAGATTTAAAGCAACGGGCTGCTCTTAAAACAGAACTACTGCATTTACAAGCCAAAAGCCAAGCTATTACCGAACAAGCCGATAAACTCAGTAATGCCTTACAAGGGCAAAAAAAGACCCAAGGTAATTGGGGCGAACTGATGCTCGAAAACGTACTCGACAGCGCAGGCCTGCGCGCGGGAACGGACTACAAACGCGAAGTTTCGTTTAATACCGAAGACGGCCGACTGCGCCCCGACGTAGTGGTGTATTTACCTCAGGGCCGCCACTTAGTGATTGATGCTAAAACATCGCTAAATGCTTATACCCGCTACGTTAACGCCGAAAACGAATTAGAGGCTAGCCAAGCAATTAAAGAGCATGTACATGCTGTTACAGCACGTATTAACGAGCTTGCCAGTAAGTCGTATGATCGACTCCCTGGTATAAACTCGCCTGAAGTGGTTATTATGTTTGTGCCTATAGAATCTGCATTTGTAGAGGCGCTTAAATATCAAAGCGATATTTACCAACAAGCCATCGAAAAAAATATTTTAGTTGCTACACCAACTACCCTACTTACAAGCCTTAATATTGTTAAACAGCTGTGGCGCTTTGAAGAGCAAACTAAATACTCTAAAGAGCTGGCGAATCGTGCAGAGCGCTTTTACAACAAACTCAATGGCTTTTTAACGAGTATGGAAGGTGTTGGCAAACAACTTGACCGCGCAAAAGAAAGCTACGATAAAGCCTTTTCACAACTTTACCGTGGTAAAGGTAACTTAATTAAACAAGCGTCTGAATTTAAAGAGCTAGGTGTATCGGTTCAAAAAGAGCTACCAAACGAAAGCGTAGAAAAAGCTCAATTAGAGCTGGATTAGCTCTACTTTTTATAAGCAAAAGGTTTATGGTTCTCTTTGCTTAGGTTGCAATTAATTGAGCTCTCGGTTAAAAAATATGAAAACGATTTTAAATTTGTTAGATGAAATCATTATTCAATTCCCTGAAGTTAAAGCGTTAATGAACATATATGATGAAGATGAAACCTCGTTTAAAATGGAGGCATTTTCTAAAGCCACAACGCAGGCTTTTGCTCTTGGTAATGTGGAGCAAGCCCTGTGTTATTTAAATTACGTGGCTGAAAAACTAATAAACGCTAAGGCAAAAGTAATTGAACACATAGACGTATATTACGTAGAAACATTATTTTGGGGCGCAAGCCCCCATACTATTGCGCTTGGGTGGCCCTTGGTTCCGGAAAGTTTACAAACGCTTTATATCAATTTTCATGGTAAAGCGCCGTAAAACTAACACAAGTAAAGCTCACATGTACTCGCTTACGGCTTTAATATTCCAACTCATTTAATAACTCATTGATTTTTTCATCGCCAATACACCCGCCATTAGACCAGCTTGCATCTAGTAGGGTAATTAAACTACCTATACGCTCTGATTTACGCTGTAGCTGCTTTATTAGTGCGTTGGCCTCATGTTGTTTTTGCTTGAGGCGCTCAATAATGGCGTTGTGTTCAAGCTCCTCATTAGGCTTACGCAGGGAGGGGATCTCTTCAAGCGAAAACCCTAAACTTTGTGCAAACTTAATTATTTTAAGTTGCTCGACACTATTTGCCGTGTATTGGCGATAGCCATTGCTGCTACGCACACCAGCTGGAAGCAAACCTATGCTTTCGTAATACCTTATTGTGCTGGCTGCTGTACCACTTTGTTTTGCAAGTTCACCTATTTTCATTGTTGTTTATTAGCCTAAGATGACAGTTGACCTTAAAGCTGACTTTAAGGTTATAGTGACTGTAATGTCAATTTATGGTTTACCTTATGTCTGAAAATAAACAACACCCTGTATTTACCCCTTTTACCTTACCAAGTGGTTTAACCCTTAAAAACCGAGTAGTAAAAGCCGCTATGGAAGAAAACCTCGCAGAGGCCGATTTAACACCTTCGCAAGTGCTTAAAAATCTATACAGCGAATGGGCTAAAGGTGGTTGCGGGTTAATTATTACTGGCAATGTTATGGTTGACCACCTTGCAATGACAGGACCTGGAGGCCTTGCACTTGAACAGAAAACCGATATTACAGCTTTTGCAGAACTTTCACGTCTAGCACAGCAAAATGATTGTAAAATTGTCATGCAAATAAATCACCCTGGCCGCCAAGTATTTAAAAAAATGGGCGGTAAAGCGCTTAGTGCTTCTGATATCGCGCTTAATATGGGCAAACACTCGCACTATTTTGCACAGCCAAAAGCGATGGATAAAAGCGAAATTTATGATGTTATCGCCCGATTTACTCATACGGCGCAACAAGCTGAGAAAGCTGGGTTTAATGGTGTACAAATACATGCTGCACATGGCTATTTACTAGCACAGTTTTTATCTCCACTAACTAATAAACGTAATGACGAATGGGGCGGTAGCCTTGAAAACCGTGCCCGCTTATTACTCGAAATTACCAAAAGCGTTAAAGCGCACTGTAGCGAGCGGTTTTCTGTATCAGTTAAGCTAAACTCTGCTGATTTTCAGCGCGGTGGTTTTGAGCCAAGTGACGCGCAAGCGGTTGTAGATATGCTAAGTGCACTAAAGGTTGATTTTGTAGAGCTTTCGGGCGGCAGCTACGAAGCACCTGCTATGCAAGGCCAAACAGGCGATGAGCGAACACTTGCGCGTGAGGCATACTTTTTAGAGTTTGCTAAAGCAATTAGCGAGCAGTCAAACATACCTATTATGACCACAGGTGGTATTAGCCGATTAGAGGTGGCAAATAAAGTTATTAGCTCAGGCGTTGCGCTCGTTGGTATGGCAACAGCACTGGCATTTCAGCCAAACTTAGTTAATAGTTGGCAAACACAGCTAATGCATAACCCACTTATGCCGCGAGTTACTTTTAAAGACAAAACACTCGCTGGGCTTGCCACTATGGCACTGGTAAAAAGGCAGCTTCGTCGCCTTGGCGAAGGTAAACACGTTAAGGCAAATACCTCGGCTATTTTTACTATAATAAGCGACCAAATACGTGCTGCAAAGCTTACCAAGCGCTACCGAAAACGCTTTGCTAAAGAGCTTAATTAAGCTTTTAATTTTGCTTGTTAATTTTTACCTTTTGTTTAGTTATGTATACATTGTAATAAATGTAACCACTTACATATTGTGTTTGTTGGTATTAAAAGGTGCACCAAGGTGGAAGTATGCTTTTTTATCAAGCTATTAAAGTGCACCACTTTGTACATGTTCAATTACTGTACTAATAAGCTAAACAATCATTCAGTAATGTTAAACATAATGTTTGTTCAGTGTCTGTTAATTTTTCGCATCTTATTGATAATATTGAACTTTGTTGTAGCTGCTTTTGTTGTTTTTGCTTGAAAATTATACTAGCGTATAGCGTAGATATTTAACGTTACTCAAGGAGAAAGGTTACATGGTATCTCGCAGAAGCTTTATAAAAGCAGGAGCAGCTTTAAGTTTGGGCTCTATTTTTAGTTCATCAGCATTGGCTGAGCAGCTAAAAGTAAAAATGTCTCAAGGGCAGCTTATGCCAACTAAGGGCCCAATTGATAAAAGCGCAGCCCTTCCAACTAACGATGTTACGAACGCTAAACACTATCGCCCTGAAGCTAGAATGGGGTTAGGCGGTCTAGCCGCTGGTAATGGCTTTAACACCATATCTAGCGATGCAGAAATTCTAACAATGTTAAATGCTGCGTGGGACGCAGGCATAAGACATTACGATACTTCCCCTTTTTATGGCTTAAGCTTAAGTGAAAGACGTTTTGGGGATTTATTACGCAATAAAAAACGCGAAGACTTCGTATTATCCTCAAAAGTAGGCCGCTTACTTACACCTTCCGCTGAGCCTTTAGAAAATAGCTGGCACTGGGCCGATCATTCACCGTTTCATTATAAGTATGATTATTCAGCCTCGGGCACGCGTCGTTCAATAGAAGATACTCTACAAAGAATTGGAGTGGCGTCGCTTGATATTGTTTATATTCACGATTTATCGCCTCAAAATAGTGATATGGGCGACGATTGGCTTAAATACTTTGATCAAGCAGCAAAAGGCGCAATTCCTGAGCTTACAAAAATGCGCGACGAGGGAATAATTAAAGGTTGGGGCTTTGGTGTTAATACACCACATGCCGTTTACAAAGCGCTTGATATGTCAGATCCCGATATTTGTTTATTAGCGCTGCAGTACTCTATTTTAGATCACAAAGAAGCACTTAATAAAACCTTCCCTATGCTTGATAAGCGTGGGATCTCTGCCGTTATTGGTGCGCCACTCAATGGTGGTTTTTTAACTGGGCGAAATCGCTTTAATTACTCACCTAAAATTCCTGCGCCTATGCAGCAAAAGTATAATGCAATTAGTGAAGTTGCTACTAAACATGGCATCGACATTAAAACAGCTGCGCTGCAATTTGCAGAAGCGCCATCCACTGTGGCCTCAATAGTGCCAGGTGCGCGTACTGCCGATCAAATTAATGCAAATGTTGCGTCAATGAAGGTAACCATTCCAGATGAATTTTGGAGTGAGTTAAAAGCTAAAAACCTCATCGAGCAAAATGCGCCTGTATAATTACTCACTCAGAGGTGTGCTTTTGATTAAGCACACCCTTTTAAGCTACATTCGACAATGAATGTGCTGATTTTTTATAATCTGCATACGCCCAGTTAACGCACTCTTGCGCTAAAATAGCGATGGTATCTAAGCAGGTATCTGGTGATTGATTAGCTTGTTCATCTAATACTAGCGGTATTTCGGTGCAGCCAAACAATACGCAATCTGCACCTTGGGCAAGCATTAAATCGTAAGCTTTGCTTAATAAGTTACGCCCTGTATTTAAATCCCCCGCCTTTACGGCGGTTATGCCATCCATTATGTCAGCTTGTTGTTGAGGGTTTGGTTCAACAAAATCAATCTTATGTTGCTTAAACGCATTTTGGTAAATGCCCATATTTAGAGTGGCTGTAGTAGCTAGAATACCCACCTTTTGCTTATTAGTAGCTTTAACCTTTTTAAGAACACTTTTTACAATACTAATAGTGTGTACATCGGCATTTTTAGTGAGTGCATCGTACCAATAATGCGCGGTATTACACGGAATAACAATACAACTTACACCTCAGTTTGATAGTTCTTTAAAGCCCTTTTTTAGCTCAAAAAATGGATTTTCATCTTCAATACCCATTAAAAATTTTGTTCGATCAGGAATTTGCGGGATATTCCTTATAAACATAGGTATGTGCTCTTGATCATTTTTAGCAGGTGATAACGCAATTACCTGATTCATAAATGAGGCGGTAGCCAAGGGCCCCATTCCGCCTAATACGCCAAGAGTTCTAAGCATGATTACATTCCAGTTATTGAGTTTATAGGCTTAATTTATCGTGTTTTATTTAGTTTGAATAATGCTATTATTTTACCACCCATGCACGAATTGCATAACTTAGTGGTCGCTATGAATATTGAAAGTAAATGGTTAGAAGATTTTTTAACGCTCTCGCATACAAGAAGCTTTTCGCAAGCGGCAAAGCTCAGGCATGTTACACAGCTTGCATTTAGTCGGCGTATAAAAGCCCTTGAAGATACGCTTGGCGCAGCGTTAATCGATCGAGAAAATCTGCCTATTACCCTTACCCCAAGCGGCAAAATATTTCATATAACAGCGCGTAATTTAATAAACCAAATGAATACCTCAATCAGCATGCTTGAGGAGTTATCGGTGCAGCAAAATTATTCTGTAAAGGTTGCGGCTGCCCATTCTTTAGCGAGTTTTTTAACCTTAAAACTCGCTAATTTTCAAACGCAAGATGAGCGAGATATAGTACTCAACCTTGAGGCAATAGACGTAGATAAAGCCACTGAAGCATTAGAGCAAGGTGAATGCGACTTACTTATCGCCTTTGATAACGAACGCCTTAAACTGCCGCCATTTAGTCATCAAAAAATAGGGAATGCTAAGTTATTACCTGTTAGCGCTTGTGACGAGCAGGGCAAAGCCCTGTATAACCTAGAAAGCGCTGCGTCTATACCGCATTTAGCCTACAGCCTCGACTCCTACATGGGCCGGCAATTAGAGCCAATTATATCGGGTGCTAAGCTAAAAAAAGTGTTTGTTTCATCCATGACGGAGCTATTAAAAATACACGCTGTTGCGGGTAATGGTATTGCTTGGCTGCCCGACTACGTTATATCTAATGAACTTAAAAATAATACACTCGTAGTTGTAGGGAGTGAGCACCACTGCGTGCCTATAACTTACTGCGCGTATAGGTATCATGCGGCTTTGCACCCCGGTGGCGAAAGTGTGTGGAATAAATTAACCGAGCTTAATATAACTTAACTGTAAACCCCCGTTACAGTTAAATAGGCGTTATTAATTTAACGCGCTCAAAGCAATATGAATCTGTATTTTACTTATTTTCCTATTTAATTATGGAGTTTTATTTCCATAATAATTGGGCGTTTTGTCTCTTTTTTAATAGCGTTGGTAAAGCCAAAATAGCGTCATCAACACAGAGTATTAACTAGCTAACGAGGCAACTCCCATGAAAGCAATTGGATATCAAAAAAGTTTACCTATCGAAAACGAACTATCACTACAAGACATTGAACTTGAAACGCCAACAGCACACGGCCACGATATTTTAGTTGAAGTTAAAGCGGTATCGGTTAATCCGGTTGATTTTAAAATTCGCCAAGCAATGCCAGCAGCAAATAGCGAATATAAAGTAATTGGTTGGGATGCAACTGGGATTGTTAAATCGGTTGGCGAAAACGTTTCGTTATTTAAGCCAGGCGACAAAGTATGGTACGCGGGCGACATAACGCGCTCAGGCAGTAACGCGCAATTTCAATTAGTTGACGAGCGTATTGCTGGCCATATGCCAAGTTCGCTTTCGTATGGCGAAGCCGCTGCATTACCGCTTACCAGCATTACTGCGTGGGAATTATTGTTTGACCGTTTAAACGTATCTAAAAACGATGATTCTAAAAGCATTTTAGTTATTGGAGCCGCCGGTGGTGTGGGTTCAATTATGGTGCAGCTGTTAAAGCAGCGCACTAAATTAAATATTATTGCCAGCGCCTCTCGCCCCGAAACAATATCGTGGTTAGAAGATTTAGGTGCCGATACTATTGTTAATCACCGCAATCCATTAAGTGAAGAATTTGCAGCTAAAAACTTAAGCGAAGTAGATTACGTAGTAAGCTTAAACAATACAGAGCAACACTTACTTGAAATTGAAAAAGTAGTGAAGCCACAAGGTCAATTTGCACTTATTGATGACCCTGAAACACTTAATATTGTGCCATTTAAAAATAAAAGTGTGTCGGTACATTGGGAGCTTATGTTTACTCGCTCGTTATTTAAAACCGACGATATGCAAGAGCAACACATTATTTTAAATAACGTAGCCACTATGATTGACCAAGGGCAAATTAAAACCACTGTAGGTGAGCACTTAGGTAAAATTAACGCAGCCAATTTACGTAAAGCGCATCAGCACCTTGAATCGCAAACCGCTAAAGGTAAAGTGGTGTTAGAAAGCTTTTAAGGCCTTTAGCTAATAAAGCTGTTTGTAATTAGGAATATGATTAACCCAAAATGCTGGGCTGCCAATATACCCTTGTACCGTTTTTATAAATTCACTTACCAGTGGCGTTTGCTTACGGTGCGGGTAAAGCGCATAAATACCAGTGCCCGATGCGCTAAGCTTATAATTGGTTAAAAGTGGCACTAACCCCATTTCGTCTATGGGTTTTTCTAGGTTAAATAAATCAAGCATCACATACCCTAAGCCCGCTTTAGTGGCATCAAGCATGGTGCGTACGTCACTTACTTTATAATTGCCCTTCATTTTGTGGGTTTTGAATTCATCACCATGAGGTTGGGTGCTTAATAGGCTTACATCGCCATTGCCGTAAACTATTGCAGGTAAAGCTAAAAGCTCCTCAGGTGTATTTGGCATACCATGGCGCGCTATAAAATCGTGCGAGGCAACCAAGGCAAAATGCATATCAGATATTTTTTTTGCCATTAGGTTTGAGTCGTCAAGTTTGCCAATTCTAAACGCTAAATCGTAATGGTCGCTAATAATATCGTTGCGCTTATCATCAAGCATCAGGGTAATTTTTACCTCTGGGTACTTTTGCATAAATATATTAATAACAGGCTGAATATATTGCTGCCCAAAAAACATGCCCGAGGTTATGCGTAAAATGCCTTTAGGTTTGGCTTGGTAGGAGTCGGCAATATTGTGAATATCACTAAGGGTATCTATAAGAATGTGCGCTTGTTGGAGTATTTCATCCCCTGCCGAGGTAAGCGAAAACGAGCGCGTAGACCGGTTAAGTAATTGCACACCTAAGCTACTTTCAAGCTTTTTAATTTGTTTAGAAAGTGACGAATTATCCATATCGTTTAACGCGGCAGCCTTAGCAAATGAGCCTTGTTGCACTACATCTACAAATAACGCTAATTGATTGGTGATCGACATGTCATTCTCCTAAATCCCAATAAGGCACATCGCCATAATAGTCACTAGTAAAGTCAACAAATGCGCGCACTTTACTAGGCAAAAACTGCCTGTTTGCGTACACCATATAAAGCCCCATAGGCTCAGGCTCAAACTTTTGTAAAATACGCACAACTTTACCCTGCGCGAGTGCCTCACCAGCTATAAAGGTAGGTTGAATAGCAATGCCGCCGCCTGCAATGGCTGTATTTAGTATTAAATCGCCATTGTTGGCCACTAAGTTACTTTCAAGTTTAAACTCGCTTTTAAGTTCATTAACCCCTGTAAGCCTTTTAGCAGGCTCTGCGTTGGCGTAGCGTAAATAATTATGTTGTTGAAGTTCTTGCAATGTAGTGGGTGTACCGTGCTGCTTTAAATATGCAGGCGATGCAAAGACCGCTAAGCGAATAGGGGCTATTTTTTTAGCAATAAGGGATGAGTTTTTTAACACCCCAATACGCAGCGCTATATCAATACCTTGTTCAACAATATCTATAAATTGGTCAGTGAGTTTTAAATCTAATTTTAAATTTGGATACTGCTTTTGAAACTCAACCAGCAGAGGTGCTAAATGCTTAACCCCAAACGACATAGGCGCACTAATACTCAGCACACCCGATACGTTTTCGCTTAAGTTATTAAGCGAATTTTCCATGTCGTCTATATCGCCAAGTACTTGTAGGCAGCGAGTAAAATAGTGATCCCCCGCTTCTGTGGTGCTTACTTTTCGTGTGGTGCGGTGCAATAAACGGGTAGACAGCCCCTCTTCCAGTGCTGATACATATTTACTCACCAATTGCGGCGATATATCGAGTTTATCGGCGGCTTTAGAAAATGAACCCTCTTGCACTACACTCACAAAAGTTTTCATGGTGGTTAGCTTGTCCATAATTAACAATACTTTGTTTGTAATTCATAAATAAATAGCACATTTATCACCAAATTAAAAAGTAATAAAACGGCTATATCAAAATAGACTAATGCATGATTCAGCCGCTTTCTTTGTTTCACTTGGCTCGCCAATGATGGCAATTAAACAATCGCTACCTCTGATTTTTTAACATCGCTTGGGCAGACGCTTTTAGCGCAAGACATTGCTGAACTGTAAGATTATTAACCCAAGCACCCCACGAGTTATTTAGCCACCCTACTTTTATTTACCGCAATGGGCGCGTGCGGCATACTGGTTTAAAAGGTTTTTAGTGATACCTAAATGGATATTTTAGCGCTCGATGCGTATAAGTTTTATTAATTTTAAGCAGTACAGTGCAAGCACCTAGTCGTTTATTTAACCAAAGTGTAATGGGGGTTTACAAAGCGCATGTTGGGTTAAGAGCAGCAAAGGCCAATATAAATTTATAAAATGGGCTTTAACGCAGCTTTTTAATGTAATTAGATGTGGCATTATTTTTATGCGCTTCACCATAAATAGTGGGCGACGGGTAGTACTCTGCGTCTAACTGTATATTTGAGGCTACATCATCACCATAATAATCAGCAATAAAAGCGAGACACATATCCATACCCGCCGAAACGCCAGCTGATGACCAAATATTACCATCTTTAACAAATCGCTCTTCAACAACAGTTACCGTGTTATCTTTTTTAAGGTGCTCTAAAAAAGCCCAGTGGGTGGTTGCTCTTTTGTGCTTAAATAGCCCTGCTTTTTGCATTAAATACATACCAGTGCAAATAGATAAAATACTGTGGCAGTTTTCAGCTGTTTTTTTAAGATAATTAATAACATCGGTGTCTTCCATTGCTATACGCGCACCACTGCCGCCGGGTACAATTAATACATCAGGCTGTAATGAGTCAGTAAAGTGATAATCGGCATTAAAACGCAACCCGTGCTCACCGGAGGGAGTCATAGAGTTTAGTGATATTAACTTGGGTTTGTCACATAGCCCCTTTTCTGCCAGCAAGCCTATTAGTTCCCAAGAGCCAACTAAATCCAGTTCTTCAACTTTGTCATAAATTAAAAAATATATTTTCATACTATGTTCCTTAGTCCTTTAATTTTTATAGCTTTTAAATAATTTGCACAATAGGGCTTTCACATAATTGTGCAAGCCTTTTTTATTTTAAGCTGTAGAGAGCCACAATTTTATTCGTTATTACATTATTGCTTAGGTAAACTACATTAATTTGAGCAAGTGTTCAAAGTAAGTTAAGCTCAGAGCGACTAACCTACAAGTAACTTAAACTTATTGGGAGCAAATATGGCAACCACACTTGCATTTGACGTATACGGCACGCTTATAAATACTCACGGCGTATTGTCATTACTTGAAGATATGATTGGCGATGACGCGCAAAACTTTTCAAATACATGGCGCGAAAAACAATTAGAGTATTCGTTTAGGCGTGGGTTAATGCAAAACTATATACCGTTTTCGTTATGTACCAAACATGCCCTCGATTACGCGTGTTTGGCGCACAAAACGCAGCTGAGTGACGATCAAAAACAGCAGTTGCTCGAGCAGTATAAAATTTTACCGGCCTTTGACGATGTTAAAAAAGGGCTTGAACAACTTAAAGCGCAAAATTACCGATTGTTTGCATTTTCTAATGGCGCTGCTGATGCGGTTAATAAATTGCTCGAAACCGCAGGTATTAGTGAGCTTTTTGAAGGTGTAGTAAGTGCCGACGATATGAAAACATTTAAGCCAAATCCAGGTGTTTACAGCCATTTTTTACGCGAGACCAATTCAACGGGCGCAAACACGTGGCTTATTTCGAGTAACCCGTTTGATATTACCGGCGCTATTTCACATGGTATGCGCGGAGCATGGATAAAACGCTCTGAAGATTCTATTTTTGATCCGTGGGAAATTCAGCCAACCACCGTAGCCACCGATCTAGTGGATTTAAAAAATAAGCTTGAAGATATCAATTAAGCTGCATTTTTACTTTTATATCCCTCTTTAGCACTTAAGGTTTAACCGAGTTGTAAAGGGGGTTTACTTCTTATAGTGGTACTGCCCCCTTATAATACGTCCGCTTTTAGCTACCCCCCCATTTCTCAACTCTTATATTTCAACTATCGAACTATTTTACAAACTGTCATTATTTAGCACACATTTTGGCACCCTCTCATAGCTCATTTTATATACTTTGTTAGTTTTTAAAGTAATTTCTTATAACTAATCAGTCACTCCTAATTGCGAAAATAAACCGATATCTAACCCTTAATTATTATTGTAAATGCAAATTGTTACTATTAAGATCCTCAACCCCAATACAAGTACAACCAAGGAGCGAATATGTCACAATTACAATCGGCGCAGCTCAGCCCTGTCGAAAATAAAGCAATATTTGAGCAAAACGGGTTACCTCCTCAATTTAATCTCGAACAATTTATTAACTACCAAATAGCGTCGTTGCAGGGGCTTTCGGCTGTACAACAAGCTATGGCTAAAGCGCAAAAGCCGTTTTCTGGCGTGTCGGTTAATACGCTTGCCGCCACTGTAAATGATGTAGATTTAGCTAAACCTCTCGCTGATTTCCCGGCGGTATTAAACGAGCTTAAAAGTGTGTATTTAGATCACGCTGTGTATTTTCATCATCCGCGTTATATGGCGCATTTAAATTGCCCCGTTACGTACCCTGCAGTTGTAGCAGAGCACATCATTGGCGCAATCAATACCT
Organism: Pseudoalteromonas sp. S3776; assembly: GCF_005886915.1. NCBI lineage: Bacteria > Pseudomonadati > Pseudomonadota > Gammaproteobacteria > Alteromonadales > Pseudoalteromonadaceae > Pseudoalteromonas > Pseudoalteromonas sp. S3776. Next base: position 156,529 of record NZ_PNCU01000001.1, read on the forward strand.
CGGTAGACACCTGGGATCAAAGCGCTGGCGCGACCCTTATTGAACAAAAATTAATTGATTGGAGCTGTGAAAAAGCAAAGCTGCCAAGCACTGCCGATGGCGTTTTTACCAGTGGTGGTACGCAATCGAACTTAATGGCCATGTTAGTTGCACGCGAAGTAGCTGTGAGTCGTTATGCACCAAATCATGAAGTAAAACTACAAGGTTTGCCTGATGTCGCCTCGCGTTTTCGTATTTACTGCTCAGAGGTAGCGCATTTTAGTATTCAAAAGGCTGCGGCGTTATTGGGCTTAGGTTATAACGCGGTAGTACCTGTGGCCACAAACAATAAAATGCAAATGGATATGGACGCGCTTAACCACGCAATTGCCGATTCTAAAGCTAAGGGCGATTTACCTATTGCCGTAGTTGTTACCGCCGGTACCACCGATTTTGGCTCAATTGACCCAATTAAAGACATAGCAAAGCTTGCCAAAAAAGAGCAGCTTTGGTGTCATGTTGATGGAGCATACGGCGGCGGATTACTAGTAAGCGAGCACCATCGCAGTGCTTTAAACGGCATAGAACAAGTAGATTCAATTACCATTGATTACCATAAATCGTTTATGCAACCGGTTAGCTGTAGTGCGTTTTTATTAAGTGACAAACGCCACTTTAGCCATATTACCCTTTACGCCGACTACCTAAACCCATTAGCTGAGGCCGGCAATGGCACGCCAAATTTAGTTGATAAAAGCTTACAAACCACACGCCGTTTTGATGCCCTAAAGCTTTGGTTAACACTGCGCACCATGGGCGAGGCGCCACTTGGGCGAGCGTTTGATAAAGTAATTGGGCTTGCTCGTCAAACCCACATTGTGCTTAACGACCACCCTGATTTTGAAGTTATAAACTACCCAGAGCTTAGCGCACTGGTATTTCGCTTTGCGCCAGAGGCGCTAAAACATAACCCCGATTTACTCGACTCCCTAAACCTGCACGTGCGCCAAACTTTTTTAAACACCGGCGACGCAATGATTGCGCGCACCAAAATTAACGGCCGACACTACCTTAAATTTACGTTACTTAATGCCCAGTGCCAATTGAGCGATGTGCGCGCTGTGCTTGAGCAAATTAGCACTATTGCGTGGCAAACGTATAAGGAGCAAAAATAATGAGCAACCAACCTTATGATTTTATAGCCATTGGTCTTGGCCCGTTCAATTTATCGTTAGCGTGTTTAAGTGAGCCACTAGAGGGCGTTAAAAGCTTATTTTTAGAGCAGCGTAGCCAATTTGATTGGCACCCCGGCATGATGCTAGAAGGTGTTACTTTGCAAACGCCGTTTATGTCTGACTTGGTGACTCTTGCAGACCCTACCAGCAAGTACAGCTTTTTAAATTATGCCAAGCTTAATAACCGCTTATACCCATTTTATATTCGCGAGAGCTTTTTTTTACTGCGTAAAGAATACAATCTCTATTGCCAGTGGGTGTGCTCGCAGCTTAGCAACGTAAGCTTTGAGCAAAGTGTAACTCAGGTTGAATTTTGCCCGCAAAGTGAGTGCTATACCGTTACCTGTAACACCCCAAATGGGGAGCAACACTATGTTACGCGCCACTTAGTGCTTGGCACTGGCCCTGCCCCATACGTTCCTGATTGCGCAGTGCAAAGTAATTCTAATAACGTAATGCACAGTAGCGATTTTTGCCATCGCCTTGATGAGCTAAAAGCAGCCAAACGCGTTACGGTTGTAGGTGCTGGGCAAAGTGCTGCCGAAATTTATCACACCCTATTACAACAAGCTGTGCCACAAGGTTTGCAACTAGATTGGATTGCGCGATCGCCGCGTTATTTCCCGCTGGAATACACTAAACTTACGCTAGAGATGACCTCACCTGAGTATGTAGATTACTTTTATAATTTAAAAACCGAGCAACGAGATTGGCTTAATCAAAATCAAAAAAACTTATTTAAAGGCATTAATGGCGATTTAATTAATGACATTTTTGACACCCTTTACGCGCAAAGCTTAGATGGGCCAATTTCTACCACATTTAAAACTAACAGCAAGCTTACTAATACACGTAAAAGTACTGGGCGCTTAGTGACTGAGTTTTACCATCAAGAACTAAATGAAGCCTTTGAAATAAAAACCGATTATTTAATTTGTGCCACGGGCTTTAAATACAAGCGCCCTGCTTTTTTAAACCCTATTGCGCAGCAGCTCCCAGAAGATGAACAAGGCCGTTATATAGTTAGCCGCGAGTATGCGGTAGACACCGACCAAAAACGTATATTTGTACAAAATGCAGAGCAGCATACCCATGGTTTTGTAACCCCCGATTTAGGCATGGCGTGTTATCGCAACAGTATAATTTTGCGCGAAATACTCGGTTATGCGCCGTATCAGGTTGAGCAAAAAATTGCTTTTCAGTGTTTTGATTTAAGCGATGTAGAAACCCATTCACAGCAAAAGAGTAACGCCGCATGAGTTTACGTATAGCACTTATTTTGCTTACGGTTATTTCGGTGGTGTGCGATACCTTATTACTGCCGTTTTATCCGCAGTTTTTTGCCAGCGAATTTTCTGTAAGTAACCCCACGCTTATTGGTGTGTTTGTAGCTAACTGTTGTATTACGGTTATGTTGGCATTACCGTTGTGGGCAAAGGTTGCCAAAAAATACCATGAGCTGGCTCTTTGGCTTGTAACGCAAGTGATTGCCGCATGCTTTGGTTTGCTTTGTTACTTTGCAACTAATGTGTGGGAATTTTGGTTTTATTACCAGTTTATGTTGGTGCTTAAAGCCAGTTATCTGCTTATTTACCCGTTTGCACTGCGTTTAGAGCAGCAAAGTAAGCACCTTTCTATTATTGGCTTGTTTTCGGTGCTTATGCACTTTGGCGCCATTGGTGGCGCGTTAGTGGGCGGGTATTTTTTTAGTTTAAACGAACCGCGTTATGCATTGTTATTAAGTGCTGCGGGCGATGTAATACAAGTGCTGCTGTGCGCCTATTTAATGCTGAGCTTAAAGCTAGGTATTTATCAGCAAGCGATTGAAAGCGAAAAACCGCGCACTCGCACCCCCTATTTTATATGGCAATTTTGTTTTATAAGCGTGGTTGTTTACTTTAGCGCGTTCTTAATTAGGCCGTTTTTTACGACCCATTGGCAAGGAATGAGCGCGCAAAGCAGTGCGTTTCAAAGTGCGCTTGTGTACGCCATTCCTGCTTTTTCAGCCCTACTAATGCTGTTGTTTAACCACTTTAGGCAGCGCTTACCGGTACCTACGCTTAGCCGCACCAGTACATTTTCGTGCGCGCTTATTTTTGGCGCTATTGGGCTTTATTTACAGGCGCAAGAGTCGGTGTGGTTAGTTGTCAGCTCGCGCATTCTTTACGGTATTGCGCTGTTTCAAGTCATGGTTTTATTAGAGGTTATGTTATTTGCCAAAAGTGAGCCTGCTCACTACGGCAATGATTTTGCCAAAGTGCATGTTGCGCAAAATATTGGCGTTATTTTAGCGTCGTTATTGGTGGGAATGAGTGTGGAATATTTTAATACCAACGTGCCTTTTTACTTTGCTGCCATTGGCTTTGCAAGCCTTGGCGCTATTTTGCTCTGGCGCGTTAAATTTGTTAGCCAAGCCGCACACACAGCCACTTAATAATTAAAAAGATTTAGGAGTTTTTATGTATTTTTCATCTTTTGTAACCACGTTACAACACACAGGTAATGTGACTATGCGGTTACTAAAGCAAAGCGACATGCCTATTATTTGTCAGTGGCTTACCCTGCCTTATGCGCATTTTTGGGGTATGAGTAAACACACACCCGAGCAAATGTGCAGCGCCTACCAAGATATAATAAACAACCCGCATCATCATGCGTATGTTATTGAGCAAAATAATGAGCTACTTGCCCTTGTTGAGCTTTACAGCCCAAAGCACGAAAAGCTACTCGCAGCTGCCTATGAGGTAATGCCAAACGATACGGGCATGCATATTTTACTTGCCCCAAATACACAGCCAAAACGCCATTTTAGTTTTGAAATAATGCAGTGCGTATTGCACAGTATTTTTACCCATAACGATAATGCGCGCGTAGTGGTAGAGCCCGATATTGCCAATAGTAAAATTCATACCTTAAATAAGCGTTTAGGCTTTGTGCATACTAAGCAAATAACCCTTGGTGAGAAAAACGCATACCTTGGGTTTTGTAATAAAGCCGCGTTTGAAACGCATGTTGATTTACATTACAAATCGCAAACGCCAATAAACACCGACTATGTAAAGTTTGATCATTGGCAGTGGGCTAACAGGCACTTACAAAGTAAAGCCATTAGCGAACTTGTACACGAGCGCTTATTGGTTGCAGAGCAAACCCTGCACGGTTTTAAAGTAAATATTGAAGGGGGTTACTTTTTATTTAACGGCCGCGCGATGGCGCTTAACCACATAGATATAGACGAGCCAAGCTTATGCTTTTATAACCTTAACAATGAGCAAGTAGCGCTTGATGTGCTGCACTTTTTTAGTGTGCAAGGCCCTGCGCTGGGTTTAACCGGCGAGCGTTTAGCCACCTACCTTGAAGAGCTTAATGCCACACTTGCCAGTGCCTGTTATAAACGCGAAAACAACACACTTAGCGCAGCCGAACTTGCGAAATTAGGGCTGCAACAAATAGAGGCGGCAATGAGCGAAGGCCACCCTGCGTTTGTGGCTAATAATGGCCGAATTGGCTTTAGCAAAAGCGACTTTTTACGCTATGCGCCAGAAGTAGGCAAACCGTTTAAAGTACTTTGGTTAGCGGCGCACAAAACAGTATGTGATTTTGCTTATAGTGAATATTTTAGTGACTACCCAAGCCATATTAGTGGCGAGCTTGATTTAACGACCCGTGATGCGTTTAACAAAGCGCTAAAAGCGCAAAACCTAAACCCAGACGACTACCTATTTATGCCTGCCCATCCGTGGCAGTACCAACATAAATTAAGTGTGGTATTTGCCAACGAGTTTGCCAATAAGCGCTTAGTGTATTTAGGAGAAGGCGACGATTTATATCAAGCGCAGCAATCTATTCGTACGTTATATAACTGCTCACACCCACATAAACCGTATTTAAAAGTGGCGTTGTCTATTTTAAATATGGGCTTTATGCGCGGGCTTTCGCGCGCTTATATGGCGGTAACCCCGGCCATAAATGATTGGGTGTTTAATAAAGTAAACCACGACCCAACACTGAGCGCGTGTAACTTTACAGCGCTTAGAGAGTACGCCACGTTAGGGTATGCGCATCACACCTTTGAGCAAAGCGCATTGGGCGATACGCCGTACCGTAAAATGTTTGCGTGTTTATGGCGCGAAAACCCAAACCATAATTTACAAAATAATGAGCAGCTCACCACCATGGCCGCATTGCTGCACCTAGATAACCACGGTAAAAGTATGGCAGGTGCATTAATAGATCAAAGCGGCTTAACTGCAAACGCTTGGCTACAAAGCTATTTTAACGCCTATCTTATTCCGTTAGTGCATTGTTTTTATGCTCATAAACTGGTGTTTATGCCCCACGGCGAAAACCTCATTTTAAAGCTTAAAAATTCAGTGCCTGTGGGTGCTTACATGAAAGACATAGGCGAAGAAGTGGCGCTACTTAATAGCACTGAGTCTTTACCTGAAGAAGTGTCGCGTATTCATATTGCTATGCCTAAAGAGCTTGAATTACTGAGTATATTTACCGATGTATTTGACTGCTTTTTCAGATACCTAGTGGCTATTTTAGTAAGAGAAAAACGCATAACCGAGCACGATTTTTGGAACGGCGTTGCGCAAAGTGTAAACGCGTATCAACAAGCCAACCCGGCCTTAAATGCGCGCTTTAAAGAGTATGTCTTTTTTAGTGATGAATTTGCACACTCTTGCTTAAACCGCTTACAGCTTGACAATAATAAGCAAATGGTTGATTTAACCGACCCAGCAGGCAGCTTACAGTTTGCCGGAAGTTTAGATAACCCGGTATCGGCAAAGCTGTATGGCTAAGCCCATAACCCTTGCGCACTTTTTGTTTTGCCCAAATGAGCCGGTTGCTGCGGCTCATCCAAGCTTAAATTTAGTGTATGTATTGGCTTCACATTGCAAGGCGCATTACCCCCATGCGCCTACGCAATTTATTAGCCGGCATTTATATTTGCAGCTTTGTTGGCAAGCTATTTATGCCTATTGTTATTGGCATACGTGCAAACACAACGCGCATAACCCAATGCAGTTACAGTTAAAAATGAGCGGCGCGTATAGCCGAGGGTTTACCCTTATAGGCGCGCCTTTATTAAGCAAAACTAAGCAAAATAATGTTCTTATTGAGTTTATTAACTGTGTAGGTAAGTGGATAAATACCGATTATGCGCTGAGTAATAAAGAGCAAGGGCGCTTATTACTCGACACCCTAAACAGTGCATTTGCGCGCGCTCATAGCTTAAATTTAGCCAATGCTGAGCACATTACCCATAGCCATCAACAGCTACATAACTTAATTAGTAATCACTTTAATTTAAACACCCCATGTAAATTAACGCCTAAGCGCTTAACGTGCTGTCGTTATTATTTAGCAGGTTACAAAAAATGCCAAACCTGCCCAAAAAAGGATATTAAAACCAATGAACACACGTCTTAAAACGATTGACCTTGCCCGAGGTGCGAGCGTTTTTATTATGATTTTAGTCCACACGTTATGGATGTACTCAAGCACGGAGCTTCAAAGTGAAAGCCTATTTGGCGCTGTTATTCATATACTTGGCAAAGGTACCGCCTCGTTTTTAGTGGCAATGGGGCTGTCTATGGCGCTTTCGCGTAGGCAAACACCCCTGCTGTTAATTAAGCGCGGCGTACAACTTTTACTACTTGCCTATTTAATGAATGCAGCAAAGTTTTGGCTACCCATTGAGGTATTTAACACCATGCCAGAGGCGTTTATAAATGCGTATAGCTGGCAAAGCCCATTGAGTGCTGGGCAGTTACAATTTATGGTGTTAACGGGGGATATTTTACAACTTGCCGGGGTTAGCTTATTGCTGTTTGGTGCGCTTAATATTGCCCGCTGGAAAACCCCATGGATTGCTTTTTTGGCCGTTGCTATTGCACTTGTAAGCCAGTTTGTAAGGGGGCTGCAGTTTGCGCTTTCGCCGTATATTAGCGATTTGTTTTTTGCTAATAACTACCAAGTTTATTTTCCGGTGTTTCCGTGGATAAGCGCTATATTAACCGGGTATGTGCTTGGGCGTTTATACATAAATAGCCAGCATAATGCAGCGTACTTATTTAGCGTGTGCGCAAAGTTAGGGGCTGCGTTACTAGTTATTGGTTCAGCATGGTTATTTATTGATTTTAATGGTCAGTTTGGTAACTTTTTTCACCTAAATGGCGGCGGTATTATTTATTTAATCGGTTTAAATTTATGTGCTTTAGCTTTTATAGAGTATGTATTTGCTAATAAATTTAATGGCCCTATCATCCGCGCTCTTTTATATGCGAGCAAACATGTTACCGCTTTGTATGTTATTCAGTGGGTGCTTATTTGCTGGTTTATGGGCGTGTTTGGTTATCATACACAGTCGCTTGTGCCAACGTTGTGCCTAATGGCGCTTATGAGTTTACTCACTTTTGCAGTACACAAAATGTATTTGCAAACTAAGTTAACCCTACTTGGTTTTAAGCAAAAAGCTAAACGTGCAGCATAAACTGTAAAGGGGCTTTACGGGCGCAGTTACACGCGCCCTAGCCTGTTTTTATTGCTTCAATTACGGTATTCATACGTTTTGCCATTGGCCTATTGCGATGATGGCACACATAAATATTTTCGCTGATTGGGTTAGCTAAATGATGCGTTTTAATAAGCGCAGGTTTATTAAATGCGCTAACGGCGTGCGCAGGTAAAACCGTAAACCCCAGCCCTAAACTTACCGGTTCCAGTATCAAACTTATTTGGTTAGAAAACCCCGTGCACTTAAATTGATCAACATGTTCAAACTCACTGTAGTTTTCGCTAAGTAATAGCTGCGCGTGGTGTTTTGCATCGGGGTGGCCAATAAAGCCAAGCTCACATAAAACCTCCCATGTTGGGTTTTTAATATGTGCTGGAGTTACTAATAATAAAGCTTCTTGACCAATTTTGTGGCTAGTAACTTCGCTAAGCGTGGGAGCTTGAGTTAAAAAGCCTATGTCGGCACTGTGGTTTGCCACAGCTTGCTCTACACTTGTATTAGGTGCAAAGCGATAATCAATATTTAGCTCGGTATGCTTTGCTTGTAGTGCTAATAACTGGCTATAAAACTTAAGCCCACAACTACCTGGCGATTGTATTTTTACTAGGCCGCTGTAAGGCGAGTCATCTTTTAATTGCTGTTCTAAAAATTGCCATTCTTTTAATAGCAAACTGCCTTGCTGATATAAGTTTTGCCCATGTACGGTAAGGGTAAATTGTTTGCCGTGGCGCTCTAATAGCGCGCAGCTTACTTGTTGTTCTAGCTTTTTAATGTGCTGACTTACGCCCGATTGGGTCATAAATAAGCGCTCAGCGGTTTGGGTAAAGTGGTTTACCTCAACCAACGTACAAAACGTGTTTAACCATGTCGGGTTTATCATTACAAAGCGTACTCAAAATGATGATTAATGATAATTTTACTTAATAACGGTTGATTCGTAAACTAACTCCATCAACTAATCACAGTTAAAGAGGACATATTATGAGTCATACATATCCACGTAGTTTTTCGCACATTGGTATTTCAGTACCGGATGTTGAAAAAGCCGTAGAGTTTTACACTAAGGTGATGGGCTGGTACACCATAATGGAGCCTACCGTGATCACTGAAGATAACAGCCCCATTGGCGAAATGTGTACCGATGTATTTGGTCCAGATTGGGAAAAATTTAAAATAGCGCACCTTTCAACAGGCGACCGTATTGGTGTCGAAATTTTCGAATTTAAAAACCAAGAAAACCCTAAAGACAATTTTGAATACTGGAAAACAGGCATCTTTCATTTTTGTGTTCAAGACCCAGATGTAGAAGGCTTAGCAGATCGTATTGTTGCTGCAGGTGGTAAAAAACGTATGCCAGAGCCTCGTTACTACTACCCTGGCGAAAAGCCATACCGTATGATCTACATGGAGGACCCGTTTGGTAACATCCTTGAGATTTACAGCCACAGCTACGAGCTTATATATAGCGCAGGCGCTTACTAAACGTAGCTAATTTAAAAAAGTTTAGCTAAAAACATCTAGCTAAAAACAAAGGCCGCAGTATTTATTATTGCGGCCTTTTTGTTTACTACATGGTTAAATTTTTAAAGGTGCTAACTTTTAGCGCCAAGCGAACTGTGTAGGGCATTTTTATAAGCCTCATACGCGGGTATAGCTGAGGTAATAATAGCCGCAACAGTAATAACGGCGATTACTTTTAAAGTATCTACATTAAGCATGTTTGCATTTAAAAATAAGCCGTACCTGGTGCCTAGCCAATCGCCTAAAAGCCATAAAGTTAAACCTAGTAAAGCCGTTGCAGCTGCGCTTGCTAGTATTACTAAAATTAACGCCTCTACCAGTACTAAGCTAAAAATAACGCTTGGCCCTGCGCCTAATACACGTAGCACGGCAATTTCGTTTTTACGCTGCGCCATAGAGGCAAGTAACATGGTTGATAAGCCAAATAACGACGATACCAACACCAAAATACCAATAATGCGTAATAGGTTTTCAACGGTTACCATCATTTGCCAAAGCTCGGTCATGGCAACACCGGGTAACACTGCCATTAACCTGTCGGCTTTATAATTGTTTATATCGCGCTGTAATTTAAAGGTAGAAAACTTAGATTTTAAACCCAGCATTACTGCAGTAATGCTCTCGGGTGTGGTGTTTACCGAGTCTACATTATTAAGTAATTTAGCTTGTTTTGCCGGTGATAAATGTATGGCCTCAATGGCGTTTAAGCTTACATGTATGGTTTTATCAACCGGTGTACCTGTTGGGCTAAGTATGCCCTTAATTATAAAGGGGGTGTTGTCGTGATGGGTAAAGCTTGTGTTACCAATACCATGAGCAATCACTACGCTGTCGCCAATTTTATACTTGAGTTTTTTGGCTACATCGGCCCCTATTACCGCTTCAAATAATGTGTTAAATGGCTGGCCGCTACTAAAAGTAAGTGGTTGCTTAGTGCCGTATTTAAAGTGTTCAAAGTAGCTGTTATTGGTGCCCATAACTCTAAAACCACGGTGCGAATCGCCAAGCGAAATAGGAATTGCCCATTTTACTAATGAGCTGCTCTTTAGGGTTTCATAGCTTTTATAATTAATATTACTGGTGGGGCTGCCCATTCTAAATACCGAATAAAGTAAAAGGTTTAATTGCCCGCTAGGTGCGCCCACAATCATATCTACATCAGAGATGGTTCTGTTAAAGCTCTCTTTGGCTTGCTGGCGAATATGCTCAACACTTAACAGCACGCTAATACTTATAAGTAATGATAAAAACGTAAGTATGACCGATTTGCGCCTACTGGCTAAGCTGTTCCACGCTAACGATACTAGCATTTGCTGCCCTCCTCTTTTAAAAGCGAAGTTACATTTACGCTGCGCTCAAAAAATTGTTGTAAGTGCATATCGTGGCTTACAAATACAAGCGTTATGCTGTGCTGCTTACATAAATCAATTAGTAAGGTCATAAATGCATCGCGCGATGCGGCGTCTAATGCTGAGGTAGGTTCGTCAACTAATAACAGTTTAGGTTTATTTATTAAAGCACGGGCAATAGCCACACGCTGCTGCTGGCCAACACTCAATGTATTTGCTGCTTTGTGCAAAATAGTCGTTGGTAATTTAAGCGCTAAAAGCAGTGCTTTAGCGTCTTGCTCTATTTGCGTATTGCCCGTTTTTGCAAAGTAGTTAGCAAGTTGAATATTTTTTAAAACACTTAAATACGGTATTAAATTAAATTGCTGAAACACCACACCAATGTTCTGCGCTCTAAATTTGTCGCGCTTTTTTGATGAAAGCGTTGAAAATGCTTGCTCAAGTAACGCTATATCACCACTTTGCGGTGTGAGCACCCCTGCTAATAAATTAAGTAATGTGGTTTTACCTGAGCCAGATTCACCGTGTAAAAACACTTGTTCCCCCTGCTTTACTTGCCAGTTAGGAATATAAAACGCGGTTTTATCGGCTTTGTGGTACTTATAATTAAGTTGATTAATATGTATGGCAAAGGGAGTTGAGGCCGAAGAGACTGTATTAGGCAAAGATGAGACTCCTATGGTTTGATAAGTGTTGATATGTTATAACGTTTTTAGTTAAGCAATAAGCTAATTGAGATGAAAATATGTCAAAGAATGTAACTAACATGGTTGCTTGGTGTGTTATTGCCTTGGCCAGTTTTGTATTTACTGTTGAGTCGGCGGCTCAAAGCACACGCTACGAAGAAATAGAGTGGATTCAGTTAATGCCTAAAGACGATTTAGACGCACTGCTTAATCCGCCAGAGTATTTAACCGAAATTGAAGATGGCTCAGAGCAAGACACACTAGATAGCCTAGACGCTAAGCCGTTTGAAAACGATAAAGATAAACGCTATCAGCAAGCATTAAGCTCAGCTCGAGTCATTGATAGCTATAACAATAAAAAGATTCGCGTGCCTGGTTTTATTGTGCCGCTTGAATCAGAAGAAGGTAAGCGCATTAGTGAGTTTTTTGTAGTGCCTTACTTTGGGGCGTGTTTGCATATGCCGCCACCGCCGCCAAACCAAATAATTTACGTTAAATTTGAACAAGGCGTTGAGCTTGAAAGCTTATACGACGCTTTTTGGTTTGAAGGAAAAATAATAATTAATACCGTAGAAAATGAATTAGGTACATCGGCTTACGAGCTTAAGTTAGACCGAGTTTTACCGTACGAGGAATAATATGAATAAAAAATATCTGCTTTGCTCATTCGTTTTGGCAAGTGCGTCTGTTGGCGTTAATGCGTGCGAGTTTCACTCCGGGGTTGGTTTAAATCAGTTTCATCCGTTTGCTCGCCAAAGCTTCCAAACTCCTATACTTGAGCGTTTTTCTGTAAAGCACGCTAAACAAGCAAAAGTAAATGTTGGCGATACAAGCACAGCTAATTTTAGCTACTTAGTGCCTAAACGTTACAGCGCGGTAAGTGTAAAATTTGTAGCGCCAAAAGGTATTAAACTTACCGGCGAGCCTTCAATATTATTAGAGCGTACACGCGGAATACACAGTTTAAAATACGTAGCTAATAAACCCGGTAAATCAGAGATTTTGGTACAAATAAGCGGCCTTTTAAATGAAAAGCCTTTTACGCTAGAGCAAAAAATAGAAGTAACAGCGAGTTAAATACGCTGAGCTTAGAAATTAATAGGGCTAACATTACGCTAGCCTTTTTTTTACCTAAATTAAAAGCAGCTTTGCTGCAATTTATGCGTTTTTACCACAACACTTTTTATATTTACGGCCATTACCGCATACACACGGATCGTTTCGCCCTACTTTAGGCGTGCCACGCGTAATAGGGCTTTGCGGTGGTGGGCAGCAGCTTGTGTTAGTGCAGCCTGAACTGGTTGCCGTTGAAGTCTTATCTGTCATATTACTGTTCCTTTTAAATAGTATTTACCACGAACCATACATAGGGTTTGGTAGTAAAAATAATGATTTACCAAGCTTGGGTTGTAGCGTTTTTATATTGGCGGTTTTTTGTGTTACGCCGCTAAAGTCTTCTATGTTATCCCCCACCTGAAACTTAATAACTTGTGGCTGCTGCCAGTTATTATTTTGCCCACTTGGTGAAAAACAATCGGCTGTGCCTTGTGTTATTTGTTGGCGGCGCAAGTCTTTATCGTTAATAAATTCGTTGTTATTAACGGCGTTTTTGTCAGCCTTAGATCGGCCAATTAAACAGGTGTTTTCAACCGTTATAGGCAAGCCAACGGCTTTAAGGTTATTCCATGTGTGTACATCGTTTTGCTTATTACGGTTAGTTACAAGCGCTATTTTTCCGCCGTGTTTATACACTGTTTCTATAAACGATTTAGCACCAGGTACCAGTGTGGCTTTTTCGCTTGTAACCCATGCCTGCCAAGATTGTGGTGTATATCCTTTACCGTTAAGCTCGGTTTGTTTTTGATAAGCTGAGTTATCAAGCACGGTTTCATCAACATCCATCACAGCTACCCAGTTACTTGCAGTGTTTGGCAATTGCATTACCGCAGCTTTTGCTTGTTCATAGGTTGTAGTTGCTAGTGCTTTGTACTCTTTACTGGTTGTTTGCCATAACACTGCCGACGACAGTGAGTGCGCATTAGCAGCAAGCGAAACCGATACAGCGCAGTGGTCACTCAACATGACTTTGTTATCCATATTTTTGAATTTGTGCACCTGAGCCGACTTTGTAATATTTTGCGCATTCATACCGCCAACAATAATGTGATCGATAGGCGCCGGATAGCGTGCTTGGCACCCTAACAATTGGCTGGTTGTAATACGAGTTGAGCGCTCATTACTTAATAAAGTGCGAGTTAGCCTATTATAAGGTGCTGATATACGGTGGTTAAAATCACCTAATATTACGTAAGGCGTGCCTGCTGTTTCGTGTTTTTCAACCCAGCTATTAAGCACTGGTGCTTGCTTCGCATAGGTTTTACACGCGGGTGAGTCGCTTTTTAAGTAGTCGTCTACAAAACAGCCGCTTTTCATGTGTACGTTAAGTATATCGGTTGGCCCTTGCTGTGTATTAACGGTTATTTGCAATCCGTAGCGCAGCCCTGTTTTTGATAGACCAAGTGGTTCAAAGGGTTCAATATTTAATACAGGCACTGTTTTTTTAACCGCAAAAGCGACTTTCTGTTGGGTAGATTTAGCCCCTGTTTTTCTACACGTATATGCAGGGCTAGGTGCTCTACTCGATACCATTAGTTGCCAGTCGTCTTCAGAGAATATTTGCTCTAATGCCTCTTTCGAAGCCACTTCTTGCAGGGCGATTACATCAGCATTTAAGTTATTTGCGTAGGCTTTCATAGCCTCAATATCGCTAGGCGTTCTGGCTCTACAGCCTGTATCTATTGGGTATGCAAGGTGTTCAACGTTCCAAGTCGCTATTTTTAAAGCTGGTAGAATTTGAGCGTGTAGCTGCGAGGCCGGCTGCGCTGAAAAACTTTCATTAGTATTTTTGGTTAGGTTAGATGTACAGCCAACACTAAGCGCACTGACTAAAGCAATGGTTAATGCATTAAATGTGTTCATGGTTGGTTTTCTCTGAGTTGGTTTTATTATTAATTAAGCAGTTCATGAGTTGTTGCGCCCACATAGAGTTAATTTGTATCGCTATTATTTCTATACGACTTTCTTGGCAATCGTTTAAGGGGGTAACGGTTAAGGTTTGCTCCGCTAGGTTAAAGCCTACAAACCCTTCGTCTGTTTTTATAACAGCTTTAATTCGCTCTACTTTTAAGTTGCTAAACAAAGCGTGCAGCGCGGTTTTACTAAATATGTGTGCTGCACTAATACGCCAACCAATACTTTGATAGCCTTGAGCGCTATTTTTAATGCACAGTATGCCATTTGTGGATAACGGCACTTCACGGGTATTAATGCCTGACTTTGTATGTGTATGCGCAGTGCAAGGCGCCAATTGATTATAGCCGCACTCACCTTGTAACAACTCGGGCGCTATTTCACCTTGTGTAGTAAATACAATTTGCTGTGTTTGGTTTGCGCGGCTTATTACGTAATCAGTTAATGTTTCAGTGTCATTTTGAGCGTATAAATCGTGCTTGTTACCTACAATAATATCTGCAATATCAATTTGCTGATTAAACGTAGCATGGCTTGTATAACGCGAGTCGTTGAGCTTTCTGGCATCAACTAAAGTAATTGTTTTTTGTAAGCTCAGTACACTTTTATAATGCGATGATGAAAGTGTTTGTAATACTTCTTTTGGGTGGCCAAGGCCTGTGGGTTCAATTAAAAGCCTGTCTGGTTTTGCTTGTTTAAGCAGCTGATTAAGTGCAACTTGCATTGGCACGCCGGCGGTACAGCACATACAGCCACCGGGTACTTCGCGAATAAATACACCGCTGTTTGGGCTTTGTTGCCCATTAAGTAGCGCGCCATCAATACCTACTTCGCCAAACTCGTTTACTAATACTGCCCAGCGTTCAGTACGTGGTTTGGTTTTAAGTAGCGATATAATAGCGCTGGTTTTTCCGGCACCTAAAAAACCACTAATAATATTAGTAGGTATCGCCTTTAGCGTTTGCTTATTAGAGTTCATTAGCCAATTTTTTGTAACCTTTTACCAAATCGTGATTTGCAGACACCACCGACTCAGAAAATGTTGAATACTCTGGCGGCACTTTACTTATGCTGTTTAAATCAAAGCCAGGCTCTATATTGGTCATTGGCGGTACATGAAAATTTTCAGGTAAATCGAGTCCATCAACAACGCAGTTATGCCTAACTACACAACCATTTCCCACATGCGATCTAAATACTACCGAATTAAAACCAATAAATACATCATCCCCTACGCTGCACGGGCCATGAATAATAGAGCGATGCGCTATAGATGTACGCTCGCCAATAGATACCGCCGCCCCCGATTTAGAATGAATAACCACGCCATCTTGTATGTTTGAATTTTTTTTAATAATAATTGGCTGCATATCGCCGGTGTCGTCTACTTCATCGGCGCGAATAACCGCATAAGGGCCAATAAATACGTTGTCTTCAATAATTACTTTGCCACACACAATGGCTGTTGGGTCGATAAATGCGCTTTGTGCGACGCTTGGCATGTGGCCGTTTGGGTTTTTTCTTAACATGTTTATTCCTTACTAATTAATGCTTTTGCTATGCAAATTTTTGGTCGTACACTACGGCATTGTGCGCATGTAGGCTTTCTTGGTGCTCAACTTTAAAGTGGTAGTCGCAAATATCTGTATTTTGCTCAAGGGCGTGCTTTAACCTGCGGGCGGCATCTTCACAAAACAGTAGGTTTTCGGCGTTTAATTTAGCAAAGGCTTGCTCGTCTTCTCGTTTTACTGCGGTTTGTACTGGTGTGCCTATGGCTTGTTCCATTTGCGCAATAAGAGTGGGTAAATCAGGAAGTTGCTCACCTAGTAAGCTCATAGTTATATACGCATACGAGCGTTGGCTGTGCGGGGTAGCTACGCTGCCTTGCTGCGATGTAAGCCATTCTAATAAAGTGTTTTTATCAAGCTGCTGCTCTGTAAACTGCTCTGCTACGGCGTCACTTAACGCTTGCCTAGAAAGCGCGGCCGAACAGGGGCACGTGCTAGAATAAGGAATTGTGAGGCTAAGCTCGGTATTAATAACGCCATTTTTAATGGTTTTGCTAATAGCCACCGGATACGCCTGAAATCCAGATTGATTAGATAAAAGCGCCGGCTTGTTTATTACAAGCTCAAAAGCTAAATCTACTTTGGCACTTAAGCTTAAGCCTTGCTGAGAGCTCAGCATGTTTTCAACTAGCGTTGTTAAAACTTGGCCATTGAGTGGCTTATTAGCCAGTTGTTCATTAAGCAATAAATACAAGCGCGACATATGTATGCCTTTTGCATCCGCTTTATTTAAGCTCACAAATACGTCGGCTTTAGCGTTTGTATGAATAGGTTCGCCAGCGAGAGGTAAAACATGCAAAGGCAGCGAAATTCCTTCCATCCCTACCCATTGTAAAGGTTGTGCATTCAAAGAGTTATTCTGCGAAGTAATATCTGGCAAATGGCTTTTAGCATTCATAAATTTAACTATTCCAATTAACGATTAAAAACAAGAGGCATGGCAGGTTTGCTTGGTTTAGAGACCGTTTTGCCATCGTAAAGGCGCTCGCCATTAACCCACGTACTTACTATTTTTGATGAAAACTCAACGCCATCAAAAGGCGTCCAACCGCAAAGGTAGCGGCAAGCGTCGTGGCTCACTTTTGTGGTTTGATGTGTACTTACCAGCACTAGGTCGGCGTAGTAACCCTCTTTTATAAAGCCGCGTTTATCTACTTTAAAACGCAGCGCGGGGTTATGTGCGGTTTTTTCTACTACTTGTTCGATGCTCAGGCGGTTGTGTTTAACATGCTCTAGTAAGCTTAAAAGTGCGTGCTCTACTAAGGGTAAGCCTGCAGGCGCGTTAACATAATCGGTTTGTTTTTCTTGCCATGTATGCGGAGCGTGATCGGTGGCAATAATATCTATTTGATTATTTTTAACCGCGTTTATTAGCGCATCGCGATCGGTTTTAGCTTTTATGGCAGGGTTACATTTTATTAAGTTGCCTAAGGCTTCGTAATCTTGCTCGCTAAAATATAAATGGTGTACACAGGCTTCTGCGGTAATACTTTTATTGGCTATATCGCCTTTAGTAAACAAACTCAGCTCTTTTTCGGTGGTTATGTGTAATACATGCAATTGCGCATTGTATTTTTTAGCAAGCGACACCGCATACGACGATGAGGCATAACACGCCTCTGCATCACGTATTTTTGGATGATCGGTAATACTAGGCACAATGCCTTGTTGCTCATAGCGCTGATTGTTTTTGCTAATGATTTTTCCATCTTCGCAGTGGGTAACTATAAGCACAGGGCATTCGCGAAATATCCCCTCAAGCGCTTGTGGGTTCTCTACTAATAAATTACCGGTAGATGCGCCCATAAACACTTTTACACCACATACTTTTTTAGGATCAAGCGCTTTAATGTCATCTAAATTATGCTCTGTAGCGCCAAGGTAAAAGGAGTAATTAGCATAAGAATGCTGCTCGGCTATGGCGTATTTTTCCTCAAGTGCGGCTTTATTAGTGGTTGAAGGATTAACGTTGGGCATTTCCATATAACTTGTAATACCGCCGGCCACTGCCGCGCGCGATTCAGTTAATATAGACCCTTTATGAGTAAGGCCAGGCTCTCTAAAATGCACTTGGTCATCTATCATGCCCGGCAGTAAGTACGCACCTTGCGCGTCAAATACATCATCGTTTATGCTCGGGGTGATATTAGCAGCAATGCATTCAATAAATTGGTTGGTAATGCGTACATCAGCACGTTGCGTTTTACCTTCGTTAACTATTTGGGCATTTTTTATTAGTTGGCTTTTCATGCTTACAGCTCTTATTTAGTCAGCAATGTATGTTTAATGGGTGTGAATTGGCGGCTAAATATTAGCTTTGCCAGCTTATTACAGGATTATTGCGCGTCACTTCTGTTGAGCCTTGCCCAGTGTTACTAATCCATTGCACGTTAAGCGCATTAAGTGAAGGCATTAACTTAAACAACGTGACCGTAAAGCCCCTAACCGGTGTTTTGCAGTTAAAGTTGTAGGTGGCTTCAACATTATGATGATCGTGGCTATGAAGGTCTGCATGTTCATCATGGCTGTGAGCAAGTGAGTTTTCGGTGCTTTGTAAAATACACTGCCCCTTTATATCAATGGCGTGGCTGCTATTTTTTAATTGCTGAGCAAGTACATCAATAGCATTTTTATCTGTTGAGCTTGCAGCTTGATGCTCAAAACCAAGCGCATCAGCAGCCGGAATAATAAACTGCATTTGCAGCACATTGCCCTGTTGAGCAATAAGTAACTCACCTTCCCCATGTACATGCTTTTGCGCATTAGCACTAAATCCCAACCCTAATAGCAGGGCAATAATGAACCCTTTTGTAAACGTTTTCATAAGCTAACCCTTATTCAAAATAGAGCTAAATATAGCAATTGTTATAATATAACATATTGATGAGATCCTAAAAAGATAATAATTAAGGCTCTTTGACTAGTGGGCTGGTAAAGCTATTTATTGTTTATAGGTACAGATACTGGTAAGTTAGTTAATCTAAAATTTGGTTAAAATACGTACCAACGTATTTGATTAAAGCAATGTTTAAATTTATTTTCTCTAGCTAAAAATTTTCAGCAAAAACAGGGCTAACTTAGGCGCCAATAGCCAGCCTATTGCAAGTAAGGTTAACTTAGTAGGCGCTGAAAATAGCTACTGAGATTTATTATTAAAAGCTCGGTTAGTTATATAAGTAATTAATTTTAAGGAAAAATATGACACTGTCATTGGAAGACATCACCGCAGATAATTACGAAGCCATATGTGATTTAGAGGTTGCTAAAACACAAGAAGAATACGTAGCGTGTAATATGTGGTCGTTAGTTGAGGCGCACTACAATAGCGGGTATACCTGTAAAGCTATTTACCTAAATGCTCTGCCGGTAGGCTTTTTTATGTGGGTACAAGAAACCCCAACAAAGGTTTCTATTTGGCGCTTCATGGTTGATCAAACTCATCAAAATAAAGGCATTGGGCGCAAAGCACTAGCGATGGCAATCGAAGAGATTAAAACAAATCCTAAGCTTGAACAAATCGAGATTTGTTATAACCCGCAAAACCCTGTTGCTAAAGACTTTTATTCAAGTTTTGGGTTTGAAAAAGTTGGCCTCGATGAGGATGAGGACGACATGTTAGCGGTTATTAAGCTATAACTTTAATTATTAAAAAGGGATTTTTATGAAACAACTTATTACTGGTTTAATTGCACTTTGCCTATCTTACTCGGCTCATAGTAATGAAGATACAGCGCAAAATTTCATTACTGTTTTTAACGAAGGTTCTCAGAGTGAAGTTATCGAGTACCTATCAAATAATATGTCTCAAAGCAGAATAGACACCTACGGCCTTGATGCTTATGTTGGGGTATTTTTAAACGAGAAAAATACTTATGGAAAACTCAAAGTATTAGAGTACCTACCAGAAAAAAATAATAATGATCGTATACGTGTTATTTCTCAAAATAATAATTTTGAGTATGAACTTGTTATAAATAAACAAAGTTCTCCTCCTCACAAAATTAACTACAGCAGTTTTAATGATGTTGAGTCAAAAAATATAAAAAGTGCTGTACTCACCCCAAAAAGCTTTAGCCAAGATTTAGCGCAATTTATTGATCACTTAGATAATAACAATGCTTTTTCTGGTGCTGTTTTAGTGGCTAAAGGCCAAGATATTTTATTTCAAAAGGCGGTAGGTTATGCCAGCAAAGAGTGGCAGGTTAAAAATAACTTAGAGACTAAGTTTTCTTTAGGCTCTATGAATAAAATGTTTACCGCTATAGCTGCGTTACAGCTTGTTGAAAAAGGCAAACTCAAACTCGACGATAAGCTAGTTAACTTTGTAGATAAAAGCTGGCTGCCTGAAGGCGATACAGATTTAATTACTGTTAGGCACCTTTTAACGCACACATCAGGATTAGGTAACTTTTTTAATGAAGAATTTAATGCCAGTAACAAAGAGGCATATCGCGACCTTTCAGCTTATAAACCCTTAGTGGCAAGCACTCCTCTTCTTTTTAAACCAGGCACACGAAACCGATACAGTAATTCAGGAATGCTAATGCTCGGGCTTATAATCGAAAGTGTATCTGAGGAGTCTTACTACAGTTATATAGATAAGCATATTTATAAAAAAGCGGGTATGCAAAATTCGGGGAGCTTTGCATTAGATGATGTAAACGATAACCTAGCAACGGGTTATTTAAAACGAATGCATAGCAATGGTTGGGTCAATAGTATTTACACCAGAGCTATTAAAGGCAGCCCTGCCGGAGGCGGTTTTTCAACGGTTGGGGACTTGCATCGCTTTTCTTTGGCACTAACACAATTTAAATTATTAAATAAAGAGTTAACACAAGCCGCTTATAGTGAAAAAACAGAATATAACTCAGCGCCTTGGTATGGTTATGGTTTTTCAGTCGGTGGAACCGATACTAATAGAATTATAGGGCATGGCGGTGCATATTTAGGTGTTGATGCGCGGTTAGATATACATTTAGACGATGACTTCATTGTTGTTATTTTAGCTAATCAGTCAGATGTAGTGTCACCGGTAAGAAGAAAAATCAATGATTTGATTTCTCGGTATGAGTCCTAACAATTTCAAATTGGAGTAACAGCCATCATAAGGCCATTCGCAGAGAACGACTTTTTAGCCGTTCAAAACATATATCAGCAAGGTATTGATACCGGCAACGCGACCTTTCAAATCAAAGCTAAAAGTTGGCAGTAGTGGAATAGCTCTATGCTTAACTGTTGTCGCCTTGTTGCCGTTGAGGATGAAAAGGTGCTTGGCTGGGCGGGGTTATCGGCGGTTTCAAGTCGTGAGGTTTACTCGGGCGGTGCCGAGGTAAGTGTATATGTTGCAAACCAAGCCCAAGGCAAAGGCTTAGGGCAGGCACTGCTTTGTGCACTTATTAATGAGTCAGAAAAAAGCGGTATATGGATGCTACAAGCTAGTATATTCCCTGAAAACTTAAGTAGTATTGCTTTACATACTCGCAATGGTTTTAGGCAGGTTGGAAACCGAGAGAAATTAGGTAAATTGCAAGGCGTATGGCGCAATGTAGTTTTAATGGAAAGGCGCAGCGCCGTAGAGGGCCTATAACCATACAAACAGCGCAATAAGTTCGTATGTGCTTTTGATTAGTATTAAACCGTATTAGCGACCACCGTGGCGCCAAAAAACTAATCATTAGAGTAAGATTCCTTGCCAATTATTATCAATATTTTATGTTGTTGAATGGCTAAATGGTACTGTGGGCGGTCATTGGTAAACTTTGATGTATGAAGTCAAGATTTGACCTCATTTGCTTTAGACTCTTGTTATATTTTTACTTTTACTGGATATTTAGTTCGTATTTGTTCAATTAAGTCTGCTAATTTTATATATGTATCAGGTTCAGGTGTGCATGACACAGCCATATTCTCCGCTATTTCAGGCTTCGGTAAGGTGTAGGTCGACAACCCTTGTTGCTTTAAGAATTTTACAATTTGAGTATAAAATGGCTTAGTTTTGTCAAAATTATTAATAAAGCTTTGTTTGGAAATCTGAGGATTAGCTTTTAAAAAGTCTGTTTCAAAACATGCATCAATAAAGTCACAAGACTTAAAAGACTCTTCAAAGGAACCTCCTTGCAACCCGTTTGGTAAAGTCACTGTCGGTTTACAAGGAACTTTGAACAAATGAACGTTACTTGGCAAAGTATTTTTTAAAGGAACTTTAGATGGGTCGTCATCGTCAAAAGTAAAAATCATTGGCCTTTCATGGCTCAATGTTTGGTTCATTATTCGGATTACATGTTTTAAATTGCCAATTCCATTGTAATTAGCGATAACGATACCGTATTTAGAAAAGTTAATTCCTAACCCTTCTTCCAACAAAATCCTAAAAGCGACTTCTTCACTTTCTCCTTCAACAAATAAATATATACACTGTTCTAGTGCTGATTCTTTACTTGCTTCATCCCATTGCATCTCTTGAGCAAGTTCTTCTTGTATTACATCATATTGAATACTTTCGAAATC
The DNA here is from genome assembly GCF_005886915.1 of Pseudoalteromonas sp. S3776. NCBI lineage: Bacteria > Pseudomonadati > Pseudomonadota > Gammaproteobacteria > Alteromonadales > Pseudoalteromonadaceae > Pseudoalteromonas > Pseudoalteromonas sp. S3776. Next base: position 178,933 of record NZ_PNCU01000001.1, read on the forward strand.
AGACATGCTTCACCTAAAAATATAACGCCGCAATAAACGGCAAGTAACGCTTGGCTAATATCGGCGAGGTACGAGTGCGAGCCAAGCGTTACGCGTCCGATTTGATTGTTTTGTTAGCTTTTGTTGCTTCTTTATCATTAAGAGTTTTCTTGGTTGCTATACCTTGAGACACAGAAAGGTTTTTACGCATCGCTCCGAAAGCATAATTCAAAATATCGTTAAGTTCAGCCTGTGTTAGCCGTTTCTTAGTATTTTCTTCATCTTTATACTTAAAGAAAGCCAATGCAAATGTCCTATAAAATGGATCTGAAAAGCTATATTTATGAGAGTCCTCGTCATATTTAATTAACTCACCATACTTTTCATCTATAAGGTTTTCTAAAACTCTAACAATTTGCTTCTCACTATATCTTAAATCTCTTGATTGAAGCTCAGCTAGTAACTCAGTAACCTTGGCTCCATTTTGATCTACTCTAGATAATGAATAAATGATGTCATCTGAATCCTTTAACTTTAATGAATTATCAAATGCACGTTTAATCGTATCTGACTCTAACTCTAAATATTCAGATACAGCATACGAAATATTCGAAAAGTCAAAGCTAATATAATCAAGTTCAGAAATAGTATTGTAAATATCCATCTCTTCACACATCAAGGAGCATAATTGGTGACAGATAGAGGCTACGCCATTGGAGTGGTGGCAAATATCATCTATTAGTCCACTGTCAATTTGTATGTTTAGTAAGTAGCAACCATTACTAACAATTTTTGCAATTTCAGCATCGTTCATTAAGGGGACGTGAATTTCAGCTAGTCGCCTTCTCATCTCAGAATCATATTGAACTACTTGCCTTGCTGTATTTACAGCACCAACGGCTACTATTTTTAACTCTGGATAAGTATCGGATAAATCCATAAAGAGCTTCATTAATTGAGTTAGACGCTTTTTATCTTCGCCTTCTATTTTATGAAAGTCTTCTAGTACCCAACAGTATTTAGCTTCACCAAACAACTTTGCTAGGTTAGAACCTGTAAGTTGTGGCGGAACATATCGTTTTGATTTTGATTGAGAAGAATCTTCTTTTTTTGAAGTTAGATGAGATTTGATTAATTGGAAGTTAGCTTTAACACCGGCGTCAACTGAAATTTTTCCAGATACAACTTTCTCATCTACGTAGAAAGACTCAAGTTGGTCAAAGGCATCTAGAATTACACTATCAAAAGACATTCCCTTCATGCAGTTTGTCTTTATGTGTCTTTCATAAACTTGTTGCAGTTTATTTTCTAGGAGTGTTGTTTTACCTGAACCTGAGTGACCATAGACGACAACTTGTTTGCCTCTTGTTTTTAAAGCGCGCACAATACGTTTGTTTATCGTCTCTCGCTCAACAAAATTAACCCTTGCTGGCGAGGAAGGTGTAAATATCTCTTCTACTGAATATTTTTTCATTTTATCTGAACTCCCTAGCCTTAGCTAACAGCTTGTTGAACACCGTTTAGGTGGTTTATAACACACCTAAACGGCATAGATTACATCCCATGGATAATTCCATTAATAATTACATTTGTAAACAAGTAATTAAAACAGCTAGAAATTAAGCATGTTATTTTGCCCAAAACGGCGGTTAATAATGCTATAGGAAAAAGTTAGGCTTCTACTTAAAAAAACAGGAATAAATTTAACTTTTTCAGTGTCCAGTTATTGCTCATAACCGCCTCTGAGCTGCCGTTATTAGCTATCCATTAAAATTCTAAACTCAAGTATCACCCTCTACACATAACGTTTTAGCATTTCAAAATACTGCTCAACACCTATATTCACTGCATCCACATTATCAGCAACATAGTCTGGAAATTATACCGACAATATTCACTGCTAATACCTACTAAATTTTGATGCCTCGGACCATTTGCACTTTTATATGTTGCTTGTGCATGGGTATTAGCTGCGTGTGTAGCTAAAGGTTTTGCTGTGAGTGGTCTTATGTTCAGTCTTTAATAGTGGCGGCTTATGCGCCAAGAAGGTGTGTTGCATATGGCAATATACTTAGCGGGGGCCATAAAGGTTGTGGTATTTTGCCACTGTGTTATTAAATCTTAGGTACTTTTTTCAGGTGGGTTATTGAGTGTCTATGGTTGGCACATAGTTTTATGGGTTTATTATTACATTTATTACAGGCGGTTATTGATTTGATCTTAACCAAAAAAATACAGAGCCAATTTTAGTGAACCAGCCTGAGCATAAGTTATTAAGCGGCTTGCAAAGCAATTTATATTTGCAAGCTAAAACTTATTATGTTGTTGGCAAAGTAGTCTTATTTTTATTTTTTGTTGCGGTGCTGTTTTATGTGAAATATTACGCGTCCTAAAATATTCCTTTGCTTGATTAAACCAATCTCTTTTGTACTTGTGCTACTGACATGATCGCCGGTTAATAGGTAGGTATTATACAGCCCTATATGGCAAATACGTTTAATGATCCGCCCATATTTTGGGTGCTCTACAAGTACTACATCACCCAATTTGTAGTTTATTTTTGGCCAGCGCATACTCAGTACATAATCTAAATCAAAAAAAGTAGGAGACATACTCTGCCCCCTTACTTTGCTTATGTTGCACTTTAACACAACGTGAGAGCTAGGCGCTTTTTAGGTCTGGGTAGACCACGTGCTCGCTTGGCGGGTATGGGCTTTTTGCTTGGTAGGTTGCAATGCCTTTGGTTTGCCAAAACGAGTCTGCAAATTGATTTACTAGCACGAGTAATTGTTCAGCGTGTTCGCGTTCTATATGTTGTTTACACTTTGATGCAGTGAGCATAATTGAATGCACTAATGCATGCGTATCTGGATACTGATCAAACTGAGGTTGTTTAAAATAGTCGCCCCAAATTACGCGTACTTCTTCTTTTACTTTAGCTGCATGAATTTCTTTTTCGCGCACTAACCGCGCAAGTTGTGCACTATTTGCCATTGATAGCGGTTGTTCTAATTCGTTAATAATATCTGTAAATCTAATTACGCTTAATGCTGCAATTTGTGCGGTGCTTGGGTCGTATATTTTGCAAGGAATATCGCAATGTGCTGCTGCACTTTTAAATTTTAATAGTTTATCTAGGCTGTTAATTAATGAGTAAAGCATACTGCGTTTCCTTATGATTTATTGCGCTTAACGCGTTTGTAAAACGAAAACGAAAAAGCGGCTACTACGGCTATAATTGCGCCATAAAACAATAGGTGTAAGTACCCAGCAGACCAATGCGCGTGGTCATGACCTTCGTGGGCTAAAAGCGGCAAGCTCACCATGGCTATAAAAATAACGAGTAAGTTTTTCAATTGTTTATCTCCTTTAATTAAGACTCTGTGCTGCAAACGATTGGGGTGTATATGAATGCGTTTTAACAAACACCATAAGCTCACTGCGGTTTTTGCTGAGCCCCCACAATAAAGCTGATAAGTCGTTGTGTTTATGGCTATTGCTAAGCTGTTTTTCTAGGCGCTGTTGGGCTTGTTTTAATAAACTGTAAGCTGAGCCGTATTGCGTTTGCTGCGCCAGTAACGTTGCTAAATTATGATGAGCGACCAACATGGCACATACAGCGGCTTTGTCTGTTGGGTGTGCGCTTAACAAGTTATTAGATAACGATAAAGCAACATGGTAGTGGCTTTTAGCACTGTTGTTATTGCCGTTGTTAAAGCATTCGTTACCTGCTTTTGTATAGTTTTGCCATTGCTGGTAATCGCTTAAATTACGCATATTTTAGTGCTCTGTAAGGTATTGTGGGTGTTGTAATGCGAGTTGTTTAAGCTGCGCAATACACAAAAAAACAAAATCACTGAGTTTGTCGTCACAATAAAAAAGATCGTATAGCAGACTAATTGATTGTGCTAAGGCGTTATGGGCTGCGTGTTTTTCGCCTAAAAAATACAGCGTGGAATAGAGGCGCTCTGTTAGTGAGGTTATTTGTACAAGCTGCGTTTTATCGGCGTAATTATGCATTTGCGTTAGTAGCGTAACGCTTTCTAGCGCACTACCTAAATGCGGTAAAGCCTGTGCAAACTGGTACTGTTTAAATAATGCTTCGCCACTTAATTGTGCGGTTTCAATATCTATAAGCGCTTGCTCAGGTTGGCATAAAACATGTTGTTTATGCCTAGCGCACAGAAATGGCAAAGCCATAATATGTTCCTCATTTATTTACTTGCTAAAACTGTAAAGCAGAAACACAAATAGATCAAATGATAATTGTTTTTATTTGTATTTGCTTGGGTTTATGTTTTATTGGGGTGGTATAAAGCGGATTATAAATATATGATATTGATTATTATTTGTATTATCGGGTTATGAAAGGTGTGTATGAAAAAGTCTATGTTAACTCTGGCGTTAGTTATGGGTTTGAGTGGTTGTAGTACAACCACTGTGCTGCCCGATAAAAGCTCATCGCTGTATTTCTCAGCACTTTATAATGCCAAAGCAAAGGCTGTTAGCTCTGTATTATTAGAGCCCACGCTATTAAATGCCGATGTGGTTTTAGTAGGTGAATGGCATACGCACCCGGGCGTGCATTTATTTCAGGCTGAGTTATTTGAGCAATTAAGCAAAAGTAATAAACGCACTGCCCTTTCGCTTGAACAGTTTAGCCGTGCCGATCAGCCTATCTTAAACCAGTATGTTAAGGGTGAAATTGGCGAGCAATACTTAATTGATAACACTCAAGCGTGGCCTAATTACAAAAGTGACTACCGTGCGCTTATAGAGCTGGCAAAAACAAACAATAGCGATGTAATAGCTGCAAATGCGCCAAAAAATATTGTTACGTGTATTGGCAGGCAAGGCATAAGTTACCTAAATAAACTTGATGATAAACAACGCCGCTACATTGTAGCCACTATTGATACGTCCCCCAGTGATTACAAACAACGTTTTATGACCTCAATGCACCACGGCTCACCGAGTCAAAACGAAAACTATTATGCTGCGCAAGTTACCTGGGATGAAACCATGGGTGAGTCTATCGTTAACTATTTAAATAATCATAAAGATGCGCAGGTAATGCATATAGCGGGCGATTTTCATGTAAAAAATGGCGAAGGTATAGCACGTGTTATTAAGCGTCTAGCGCCAGAGTTAAATGTTGTTTGGGTATCGCCGGTAACAAGTGTGCAAGCTAATCAAAGTGGGTACCAATTGCAGGTTAACCCTTTGCCTACTCGCTATGTACAAAAAGAACATCAACAAGCGGCTTTTAAGGCTTTAGCCAAACGAGGCGAGCAAACAGCTTGCTTATGAAACAACGACATAGTTAGTGAATCTCTTAATCAGAGTTCAGGTTAACTATGTCGTCATTTATTTAGTCACTTCGAGCTTGGTTAGTTAACGCAACCAGCGCTTTACGTACCTCTAACGGGCTGTTGCACTGGGTTTTAAAGTTAATAAAGTAGTTACGCTTTTGGCTTTGTATATAAAAACCTGTGGGTAATAAGCCGCTCATTATTGGGGTGTTATCAGCAACGTTATAGTGCTGCATTAATATGAGCGACATAGCATCTTGATGATCGTCGTTCATATGGCTTATCATGCTTTGCTGCTGGTTTTCGTCCCAGTTTTTTGCCTCGCCTTGCCATTCGTTTTGTTCAAGCCAAAATATTTTTCCAAAGCCGCCAATGTAGCGCACGCGCACTACGTCTAATTGCCATAACTGAAAGTCGTGCGCGTTGCGATAGCTAGCGGCTTCGGGATATAGGGCAATATAGTTATTAAGTAAAGTGTGTGCGTGCTCACTTGGCACAACAGAGCCATCCCCTACAAGCGTTACTCGCCCGTGCTCGTTTTGATCGCCGTAGTCGGCAGCATCAAATACGGTAAGGCTCATGCGAGAGTCGTGCTTTAGGTTTTTAGTGTGCTGGGCTATATCGCTAATAAAAAAGTAAACACGGCCTTGTTCGTCGCACATATAAGGGGTTACTGATCCAAACGGGTAGCCGCGTAAATTATTAGAAATAGTCGACATTACACCGGCATTGGTTTTGTAAACCAAGGTGCGTGCATCGTTTAATGCTTGCTCTCTCATAAAAACTCCTGACGTTGAGAAAAAACCATGGGTGCATCGTTATAAGGATGAGGATTTACATGCAGTTTCATGGCGTACATTTGTTGTAAGTTTTGTTCAGTTAATACGGTGTTTATAGGCCCGCTTTGCAGCACTTTTTTGTTGTGCAGTAAAATAGCATCGGTTGCATAAAGGCTGGCCAAATTTAGATCGTGTATTGCAATAATGGCGCTGTTACCCTGCTCCACAAACGCTTTAACGCAGCTGAGCAAAGCATGTTGGTGGCGCATATCAAGTGCTGATGTAGGCTCGTCGAGCAACATGAGTTTTGGCTCGGCCGATTGTGTAAAGGCGTTTAGCTGCGCTAAAGTACGCGCCATATGCACGCGTTGTTGCTCCCCGCCCGAAAGCGCACTTACGCGGCGAGTTAAGTAATTACTTAAATCCATAATTGCGGCGTATTTATGTACTTTTTCGCTTTGCATTTTTAATGACTCTACATACGGGTAGCGGCCCACTGCAATAAGCTCAAATACAGTAAAATCAAACCCTACGTGGTTTGCTTGCATCATCACCGCGCGCTGTGTGGCTAGGCTTTTTTTAGCGTGAGAGGCCAATGGCTTGTTATTAAAAAGTACACTACCTGTAAAGGCATGCATACCCGCTAAGGTATGTAGCAAAGTAGACTTACCAGCGCCATTTTCACCAAGTAGTGCAACAAGTTGCCCTTGTTTAGCACTGCCATTAATGGTGTTTAAAACGCTATGGTTGCCAAAGCCAACGCTTAGATTACTAAACGCGATCATGACCAACCTCGCTTATTTTTAACGATTAAATAAATAAACAATGGCGCACCTAAAAGCGCAGTAATAATGCCAATAGGTAGCTCTGCAGGCATAACGACTAAGCGTGCTAACCAGTCTGAAAGTAGCAATACTACTATGCCAATTAACATACAAAGCGGCAGCATATTACGTAAATGCGGCCCCACCATTAAGCGGGCAATATGCGGGACTACTAAACCAACAAACCCTATTAAGCCGGTAAGTGCTACAACCGCACCTACCCCTAAGGCTACAAGTATAATTACGTATAATTTAAGCTTATTTGTGTCTACTCCTAGGTACTGAGCTTGTGACTCGCCAATAAGAAGTAAGTTCATAGGATTTTTTAAACGCCACAGGCCAATTAGGCTAATAAGCAGTAATGGCGCAGCTTGAATAATTGTGCTCCAGCTTGCTCCGCCTAATGAGCCCATGGTCCAGTAATTTATTAATCGTAATGCGCTGTCGTCGGCAAAAAAGCTCAGTAGCCCAATAACCGCAAAGGCTAATGCATTAATAGCCACACCCACTAATATAAGTGTGGTGATATTAATTTGCCCTTGTTGCTTGGCAATAAAATATACCAGCGAGGTAACACCAAGCGCCCCTAAAAACGAGGCATAAGGTAAATACAGCTGCGCGTTAAAATCAAACTGCGCGCTAAGTGCTATAAACGCCACAGCAACCATAGCCGCGCCTGCACTAATGCCAATAATAGATGGGTCGGCTAATGGGTTGCGACACAGCGCTTGCGTTGATGCACCCGTTTGAGCAAGCACCAATCCTACAAGCACTGCAAGCATAAAGCGTGGCAAACGTATTTGCATAACCACGTTAATTTGCAGCGCATCAAACTGGTTAAAGTACTCGGGCGCAAGCCAAGCAATGGCTAAACGCCAATCCCATCCTGCAGGGCCGTATCCTATACTTAGTAGCGCCAAAGCAAAAATAAAAACAGAGGCTAATAGCATCCATTTATGGGGTTGGCTAAGTGTTATGGGCACAAAGCGGCTTAACGTTAGGGTGTTCATAAGTGGGCTTTGTACTCGCTAAGCTCATTAATTGCCGTGGCAATACGCGGCGACATGCCAAGCGAAAGCAAGCTATCCATTACAAGTAAGTTACAGCTTTGCGCGGCTTTTAATAAACGTAGTGTAGGTTGCTCACAAAATGCCTGCTTACCGCCAAGGCTTTGCACAACATGCTTTGGTGCAACTAAAAAGTCAGGCTGATTTACTGCAAGTACTTCATTATTAATTGCTTTAAAGCCTGAATGTGTAGCCCCTATATTGGTAATGCCTGCATAGCTAAATAATAAATTAGGCACAGTTTCTTGCCCTGCAGCAACAAGCCCGCGCTCATTAGCTGAGAGTAAAAATAGCGCACTGTGCGTTTGCTGTTTTGCTTTTTCGGGCAGCGATTTAGTAATTTGAGTAATAAGTGACTGTGCTTTTTGCTGGGCCTTTAAATCGTCACCCAGGCGTTTAATTAGCGCAAGTAGCTCGTTAACTGAGGTGGGCTTTTTATAATGAATGAGCTTAACCCCTGTTGCCTCAATTTGCTTAAGTGCTTGGCTTCGCCCTGCGCCTTCAAGCGCTAATAAGGTAGTTGGGCGCATAGAAAGCACGCCTTCTGCTGCTAAATCGCGGTAATAACCCACTTGCGGTAATTGCGTAGCTTGTGGCGGGTACATGCTAGATTGATCAACCGCTACAAGGGTACTTTGTTTGCCTAGCGCATAAATTATTTCTGTAAGGGTGCCGCCCGCGCTAATAACGCGTTCTTGCGCAAGTGCAGGTTGGGCCATTAAAGCAAACAATATAAATAGGTATTTCATTCCATACTCCGGTTTTATTTTTTGGTTATTATAACTAATACAATCTAAATGAAAATGATTATCATAACCAATTGATCTTATTTTGACTTAGTTGTAACATTCCCGCCATAAATAATAACTATTATCATTTGGAGTTGATATGAATCCCTCTGCTTTTAAATTTACTGCTATAGCAACCTTATTACTTGGCTCGGGCACTGCATTTGCCGAAAACATAATTGACGATCATATTGTTGTGAGCGGCTCTCGCTTTGAACAAAAACTTAAAGATGTAACAGGCTCAGTTACTGTTATTACCGAGCAAGACATAGAGCGCCAGCTAGCTGTAGATTTACAAACCATGTTTAAGTACGATTCAAGCATTGCAACTACTGGCAGTGGCGCAGGCGCGCAAACACTTACCGTACGTGGTGTTGGCGGTAACCGTGTTGTATTTATAAAAGATGGCCGACGCACTAACGATGGCTACGCAGGCGGAGGGGGTTATTTAGTTGGCCGCAATTACTTTGATGTAGCTGGTGTAAAACAAGTAGAAGTCGCCAAAGGCGCTGCATCGTCTTTATATGGCTCTGACGCACTTGGTGGCATTGTTGTTATAACCACTAAAGATCCTAGTGATTATTTAAAAAATAACGACAGCTTTGTAAAAATGGCACTTGGCTACCAAGGCCAAAGCAACCAAATTGCTGCTGATATTACCGCGGCAAAAGATTTAGGCGATATTGCAGTAAGCGCGGTTTATAGCCACCGCGACAGTGAAGAAGTACAAAACTATGACGAAAACCTACCCGGTTATGATGCAAAATCGGATGCTTTATTAGTTAAATTTGAGCAGCAACTTGATGAAAAGCGCACACTTAAATACACCCTCGATTACTTTAATCAAACTATTGATCAAGTAATTACTCCTGCCGTTCAAGAAACCGAAGAAGACGACACTAATTGGTCGCTGGCGCTAGATTACCATTCACAGGTAGCAACCGCTGCGTTTGATAAATGGCACGGGCAAGTGTCTTATAGCAGTTACGAGCAGCAAAGCGATCAAATTAGTGGCGCAAGCTCCTACACCGATTATAACGACTATCGTTTTGAGCAAAATATTTTAGGTTTAAAAGCGGTATTTAATAAAGGGCTTAAAGGAGAAACGACCGATCACGAAGTGGTATACGGCATTGATATAGACTTATACGACACCACTCGCCCACGTTTTAAAACACGTATTTTAGCCGATGGCACCGTTGATTTTACCGATCAAAAACAAAAAGCGTTTCCGGGTGCTGATACTTCTTTAATTGGCGCTTATATACAAGATAGTATTTCGTTTAATAACAGTGCCTGGTCGGTTATTGCTGGTGTGCGGTATGATTACTACACCCTAGAGGCTAAAAGTGATGAGCTATACGCCGATGCACAGCTTGATGATATTACCGAGTCTGCCTTTTCGCCTAAGCTAGGTGTTATTTACCAAGTAGATGATAACTTATCGTGGTACGGGCAATACGTACGAGGCTTTAAAATACCGCCGCACGATCAAGCTTATCAAAGCCACGGCGTTGAACCGTTTTATCAAATATTACCAAATGCCGATTTAGACCCAGAAAGCAGCGACTCATTTGAACTTGGGCTTAGATACGCAAGCAGCGATATTAGCGTAAATGTAAGTGCTTTTTATGCAGCCTACGATGACTTTATAGAAACGGCTGTAGTGGGTGTTGAGCCAACGTTTATTCCTGGTGTAAACAAAACGCTGTACCAATATCAAAATATTAGCGAAACACAAATAAGTGGCGTAGAAGCAGGAATTGCCATGTATGTCGCTGAAAATATACTACTAGAGGCAAACGTTGCCTACGTTGATGGTGAAAATAAAGAAACCGATCAACCACTTACCAGCATTAGCCCGTTAAATGGCTCAATATTGCTAACCACAGAGCAGGGTAATATTAATTGGACCGCTGCGTGGCGTTTAGCTAAATCGCAATCTGACGTAGTACTTGATGCAAACGGCGATAAAACCACACAAGGGCATGGCTACGGTATTGTTGATTTATACGCAAACTACGAGTGGCAAGCATGGCAGCTTAATGTAGGCGTACTTAACTTGCTTGATAAAGAATACGTACCTTTTGAGCTAATTGCAGGGCAATCACAAGGCGCTGATTTTAGCCAATACACCCAACCTGGGCGTAACTTTTCAGCCAAAATAAGCTATGAATTTTAATTAGCGTTTAACGCAGTACATGACATAAAACGCTGCATAAAGCTGTAGCGTTTTATGTTTATTTTTGAAATAACACCCATCTTTATTTTGAGTAAAAGCGGTGTTGACTCCGACAATTGGCAAATAAAATAGCCCAGCGTAATATTGTATTTAGATTTAGTTAAAATGACACCCATTTTAACTTATCGGTATTAACTGGAATAATTATAAGGTGACACCCATCTTAACTTTTCAATCGATTGATTGGGTTAACGACCTAAGCTTATAAACTTAACAAGACACCCACTTGAATCTGGCAATGGCTAAAGTACAAAATTAACAGTGGGTGTCACTGTAAACTTTTAGCTCTTTATCATCTTAAACTTACTAAATAGTTACACTTTATAAAACTGTAAAGTCTCGGGTTTCTAAATAACTCGGCGCATTTTTAAAACAGGCCTCTAGCTTACTTTTAAGTGCAGTATTTATCGCAGTATCACACTTTAACTCTGCGTTATATTTACCATTTCGCAAAGGTACTAAGCTTATTGAGTCATAGCTTGGCTTGCTTTGTATTTTATGAATTACCAAACCTTGTTGCGCTGAAATCTTTATTAAATCAAACTCTGCTTTTTTGGGTTTAGTTATAGCGAGCTTTTTTACATATAACGGATTTTTGAAAGTAAGTTTTGTTGAAAACAGTGCGCTGCCTCCACGCTCAAAATGGCCATTAAACACAATCGTTTTTAACGTGGGTGTCATCTTATTTATTAATAAGCTCAAATCAAATTTAGTTGGTAAAATAGTGATCTGAGTTTGCTTTATAAGTGATTCGTTTAGTGCATCTTTGATTATTTTAAGATGGGTGTCATCTGTTGTTACTTCATACACTATTTGGTAGTCGTGTGGAGGAGCGTATAACGGCATGTGGCTAGCCAGTACTTTATCGCCCGCTAATATAAGTGCCATACCATGAAATCCCACGTAGCTGTGGGTTTTGTGTTGATGTGTGTTTGCAAGTGCTGTGCTCGTTAATGAAATAAAAAGTAGCAGTATGTATTTCATGTTAATTCTCAAAAATAAATATAGCGCTACTATAAGCTGGTTTTTGTGTATAAATAATCGATAATAAATAACTTGTTGTTTCCTTTTAATCAATACGGCTTGGCGCATGCACATAGATGACATTGAAAAAGTAATACATATGGCGGGTTCGCAAAATCTGCATACAACCGCTAAGCATTTTAATATTACCCCAGGAGCGTTGTCTAAAACGCTAAAAAAGGTTGAGGCAAACTTAGCCACGGAGCTGTTTAACCGTGTGGGTAAAACCTTAGTACTTAATGATAAAGGCAAAGAGTTTGTTAAGCACAGTAGCGATTTAGTTCATAATTACCAGCAGCTCACTAGCCGTTTTAAAAGTGATAATCATAAATTTAATGCGGTTATTGCAGGCCCTGCCATGTTACTTAAAAGTGGCCTTAAAAAGCTGCTTACACCTCTTAGTAACCTGTCCTGCTCGGTGAGTATTAATAATGTGTTTGAAGGTGAAGCCATAAGCCAAGTTGCGTCTGGTGCGGCGCATATTGCGTTAGTGACTCGCGAGGTATTAGTTAATAGCTCACATACTAATTTAGTGGCGGTTGATTTATTTAATACTGGGTTTAGTGTGGCTGCACACGCTTCGCACCAGCTAGTACAAAAAGGGGTATTAACGCTTAATAAAAACCAATTACTGCAGACGGCTTTTGCATGCCCTTTGTTTTCGCCTTTATGCGGCTTAGAGCAAGGTATAGGTTCCGACGGCTGGCAAGATGAAATAGCCCCGCGCAATATTGTTTTTAGATGTAGCGACTACAGTGCGTTAATAGAGGTTGTGCAAAGTGGCTTGGCGTTGGCGTATTTTCCTAACTTTGTGATTGACGATTTAGGGCTTACAAAATTAACTGTAAAGGGGGTTAACAGTCACTACAGTGAAAGCATTGTAATGATATACAAACCTTCAAAGGCTGATGGTTGGCTTAATAAACTTATGCATTCTTTATAAAAAAGCGCTTAAAAATATAAAGCGCCTTAACCACTACATTAAGACGCTTTAGGATGAAAACTTTAAGTTGCTAGCTATTAAAAATTATAAGCTAACGACATTTTAAATTGAGTTGGCGCACCTGGGTAAACCCATAAAGCGTTGTAGCTGCTTTCGGCGTAATCTTCATCAAAAATGTTATTAACACTGATATTAAGCTCGGTTTGCTCGGTTAAGTTTACGTTGCCAAACAGGCCGACTAATTGGTAGCTTGGTAGCCTAAAACTTAAATCGGCGGCATCACCTAAACGGCTACTTGTGTATTGGTAACTTGCGCCAAACTTTAGCTCTTTGCCCATTAATGCTGTTTGATGGCTAAGCGTAAGGTTGAGGTTGTTTTTTGGCACATTAACCAGCGGGCTGCCTTTTTTAATTGGTACGCCCCAATCGGCATTAATAATGTCGTTTGCTGTGGTGGCATCTATATAGGCGTACGATAAGTTAAACGCGGTTGCATCAGTAATATAGGTATTTAAATCAAGCTCAAACCCTTTGCTATCGGCTTTACCAATAGGGGCTGAAAAACCGACGTTTACAGGGTCTGCCACTAACATATTGCTTTTAGACGCGTCAAAAATAGCCACAGTACCGTTTACGCCTAGGTACTCAAACTTAGCGCCAACTTCAAACGAGTCGCTGTACTCAAAGCCAAACGGGTCGCCACTTGCATCAGTGCCACTTAGTGGTAAAAAGCCTTCTGAGTAGCTGCTGTATAACGTTAATGCATTACTTAGCTCGTATACTACGCCAACACGCGGGCTTACTTGGCTTTCAGAGCTGGTTGAAAACACGCCGCTGTTGGTTTCTAAAATGTCTTGGTCAACGCTGTCAAATCTTAGGCCAACTAACAGCTTAAATTTGTCGGTAATATCCATTTGGTCTTGAACATAAATACCGTATGCGTTTTGCTCTTCGTCGTTTTCGTAAAGTAAGCTAACTGCTGGGCGCTCAACATCGTAATTTGGCTCAAAAATATCAACAGTATAAGTACCATTACCGCCACGGTAGCGTGAAAGCGCTGTACGTAAATCGTATTTATATGCATCGGCACCTATTAATAAGTGGTGCGTAATGCCAGCTGTATCTACACTGCCGCTAACTTCAAATTTAACGCTTGTGTCTTCTACTTCGTAGTCGCGATAGCGCTGTTGGCGAGTAAGTGTGCGGCCATCGTCAAATAACGATTGGCGCGACGGCGAAAGTTCAGCATCCGACGAAAACCCCGTTAATGTAGAGCTGCGGTAGTTTGCACCTAAAACTAACGACCATTCGTCATTAATGTCGTGATTTAACGTAATTTGGTGACCGCGCGAATACACCTGCGTGTCGCCATCGTTTGGATTACCTAAATAGCGCGAGTTTGGTACGGTGTTAAAATCGTTATTAAGTACTACAACGCCACGGTCAAATAGCTGGGCTAAATCTACGTATTCAAACTCATACGTTACACTGGTCGATGCGTTTATTTGATGATAAACAGACGGCGTAATCACCTTTTTATTGGTGTACACCTCATCGCGGTAGCTGTCGCTATCTTGCCACGCGCCATTTATTCTAAACGCAGTGTTATCGTTAATGCCGCTTGTGTAATCGCCTTCAATACGGTTAAAGCTGTCGCTGCCTAAGCTTAGTTTTAGCTCACCTTGAGAATCAAACTGTGGCTTTTTAGTCACAATATTAACAGTACCGCCGGGCTCTGAGCGCCCATAAAGTGCTGAACCTGGGCCTTTTAATACCTCAATGTAATCAATGTTAGATACATCACGCGGGCCGCTAAAACCACGCCCACCGCTAAAGCCATTAATTAAATAGCCCGATGGCATGTTTTCGTTACCCGAAAGGCCACGAATAGAAAAGCTATCCCATAATGCACCGCTGTTATTTTTGCGAGAAATACTCGCCGAAAAATCAAGCGCGTCTTGTAATTCAGTAATGCCTTTTTGATCAAACGCGGCGCTGCTAACACTTACAATTGACTGCGGCATTTGCTTTTGAGGAATGTCGCCACGGTATGCTTGTTTATAAGTAACCGATATTTTTTCAATTTCGTCGGTTTGTGCTTGAGCAAGTGTTTGCGCACTAATGCCCAAACAGGCTAAGTAAATTAAAGAGTACTTCATGATTGATAATAGAGAATATACAAATGTGATGTTATAACGATAAGTTTAGCATGTGTTACTTTATAACAAAAAGACTTTTTTGAATTTAAAAATTGCATTAGCAGCTTTGTATACATCACGTTAGTATGGTGTTCTATTTAGGTTACATAACGATGATTTTTATGAGCATAAAAACAAACGCATTAATTTACTTTTTAGCCTTTTGCAGTGGTTTTTGCATTATGGGTATTGAGCTTTTAGGTGGGCGCATATTAGCGCCTTTTTTTGGCAGTAGTGTGCATATTTGGGGCAGTATAATTACCGTATTTATGCTCAGCCTTTCTTTTGGTTATTTACTGGGTGGTAAGCTCAGTACTAAAAATGCATCGCTTACAAAGTATGGTTTAATATTTTTAACCGCCAGTATTATGGTGGTGCCTATTGCGCTGTTTTCGCAGCCAATAATGGAATTTATTTTTACCCACATTGAAGACACACGCTATGGTTCATTGCTTGCCTCTACAGCTTTATTTTTTGTTCCAACGGTAATTTTAGGCATGATCTCGCCTTACTCGGTGCGTTTGTTAGTTACCGATAGCGAAAAAAGCGGCCAAGTGGCGGGTATTTTATATTTTGTAAGCACGCTAGGTAGTGCCCTTGGCACTATTATTACCTCGTTTTACTTTGTACTGGCGTTTGATGTAAATACTATAATTAGCGCATTTGCGTCTACGCTTGGTTTACTTGGCGTACTGGCTATAGCTATTAATAGCTTGGCTGGTAATAAGGAGTTGGCTCATGCTTAAATATTTGCTCTTAGCTGTCAGTGTGTTCTCAACCGCGGCGCTAAGCGATGTAATACACGAGGAGCGCTCTTTATATCGCAATATTATTGTTGATGAAACACGCGACTTACGTTGCTTAAAATTTAATACAAAAAGTAGCCAAACCAGCCAAAGCTGTATGTATAAAAACGACCCCGACAAACTGGTTTTTAACTACACCAAGCTTACTTTTGCCAGTTTGTTAGTAACCGAAAATCCTAAAAACGTGCTTATTATAGGACTAGGTGGCGGGACGCTTTCTAATGTAATTCATGAGCTTTACCCTGCGGCTAAAATTCATAACGTTGAAATAGACCCAGCAGTTTTAAAAGTAGCCCGCGATTATTTTAACTTTATAGAAACCGGCAACGTTACATCAAGCGTGCAAGACGGCCGTATATTTATTAAACGCGCTGCTATTAAAAAGCAAAAGTACGACTGGATTATTCTTGATGCATTTAATGGCGACTACATTCCAGAGCATCTGCTTACTAAAGAGTTTTTTGAAGAAGTTAAAAGCGTACTGGCCGAAGGCGGTGTTATTGCAGCTAATACGTTTTCGAGCAGTAAATTATACGAGCACGAGTCGGCAACATACCATAGCGTATTTGGTGACTTTATAAACGTAAGCCGCCCTAACCGCTCTAACCGTATTATTTTAGCAGGCGTTAAAACGATGCCAACCCAGGCGCAACTTAACAAGCGTATTAAAGCCCTTGCGCCACGTTTAAAAAAATACGATGTAGATATGAAAGCAATAAGCACCTATATGCAAAGCACCAAAAACAATCAAGACTGGCCTGCTAACACCAAAATATTGACTGATCAATACTCCCCCGCTAACCTTCTTAATTTTTAAACGTACAGAATTTACTTAGCCCCAGTTTTGGGGCTTTTTTATTTTTGAAAAACACCACACATTTACTTAGCACGCTAACTAATGTTAAAATGCTTAGCATGCTAACTAATTTGGAGTGGTGATGACGACTCAAAAACCTTTTCACGAAACGCTCGATTTAACCTTAATTGGTAATATGGGCCGGGTCCATAGGCTATGCCGCGAAGCAGTTACCATCGCAGTAGAGCCCTTAGGGCTTACGCAATCACGTTGGACCGCACTCATGCATATAGATATGCATGGCGAAGGATTAACACAACTTGAGCTTGCTAACAGCTTAGGGATAGAAATGCCCTCTCTTACCCGCACATTAAAACAATTAGAAGAGCAGCAATTAATTACCCGTAAAGTAGATGAGCACGATAAGCGCAGTAAAAAGATTTACTTTACTAATAAAGGCGGCTCTGTTTTACAGTCGCTAAACAAAAAGCTCGTTGATATTAAAAGCCAGCTTTACAGCGGTTTAAGCACTGAGCAGCTCGACGCACTCGCGCGTGGCATAGTTGAAATAGAAAAAAACGCACTAAACTGTATTCAAAACCAAGTTAAAGGGTAAAGCACGTAATGACCCCGGATCAAAAATTTACACGTTATGTAAGGCTCTCATTAGGGGCTTTTGTAATTGTATTTATTTATTATTTAATGGCCGACATGTTCATGCCGGTAACACCACAGGCACGGGTTTTTCACCCTGTTGTGCAAATAGCGCCGCAAATAAGTGGCCGTGTAACTAACGTATTAGTAGCTAATAACCAAGCTGTAAAAGCGGGCGATGTACTATTTGAAATAGACCCAAAACCGTATAGATTAGCACTAGAGCAAGCACAGCTCGCCCTCGACGACGCCAAATTACAAAATAAACGCCTAGATACCAATGTAAAAGCACTTGAGGCGCAAATTTCGGCGGCCAAAGCAAAGCTACACGAACAGCAATTACTCAATAATCGTGGCGAAGCATTATATAAGCAACGCTCTATTTCTGAGCAAGAGCTTGAAAGCATTAAAGCTAACTTTGAAGCAAGTAAATCAAATGTCGCCTCATTAGAAGCGCAATTGGCCGAGGCAGTGCTTGCACGTGGCGAAAGCGGTGCACAAAATTTAGCGCTTCGCCACGCTGCAAACCAATTAGCACAGGCTGAGCTTAACTTATCCTACGCCCAAGTACGTGCGCTAAGTGCGGGTGTGGTGTCTAACTTACAACTGCTTGACGGCGCATATGCTGTAACCGGTAGCCCGCTATTAGCTATTGTGGCTAATAAGGCCGACTTAGTTGCCGATTTTAGAGAAAAATCATTACTCAATATGAAACCAGGCAGCCAAGCACGAGTGGTATTTGATAGCCGCCCAGGTGAGGTTTACAACGCGTATATAAGTACATTTGAGGCAGGTGTTAGCGACGGGCAACTCAACGCCAATGGCGCGCTAAGTAGCACCGAAACCAGTAATCGTTGGGTGCGCGATGCACAGCGTCAGCGTATTCATTTAGTGATGCCAGATAACGCCAAGTTAATTGCAAATATGCCAAGTGGCGCACGTGCTACTGTACAACTATTGCCAGAGTCAACAATTGGCCAGTGGTTAGCATCGGCGCAAATTAGGTTTATTAGCTGGCTACACTATATTTATTAATGGAGGGAGTATGACTCAGGCAGTTAGCCAAGCACCTCAATTAGACTCAAATGGATTACGCCAAGCGCTACGCATAGCCGGTGGTTGTACCTTAGGGTTTACTATCAGTAAGTTAATGAACTGGCCATACGGTATATTTTTTACTGTTTACCCTATGTTACTACTCGGTTTAGTGCCAGTGTTAAATAAACACATTGTGCGCCAGTTTTTAGCCAGTGCCGCCATTAGTATTCCTATGGTGTTAATTATGCAGGGCTTTTTTTCTCACCTGCCTGTTTTAATGACCATTATTGTATTTTTAGCGTTTTGCTTTTTGTTTTATCAAATGAGCTCAGGTGCGGCTTTTTTATTTGGCGCATTAGGTGTGGTGGGGTTATCTATTCAGTTGCATTTTTCAAGCTATGTAACCGGTACAAGTAGTGTTTACCCACTTATTTTAAGTAATGGTTTGGCGACCCTACTCTCTACGGCTATCGCTTTTGCTATGCATGGTATTTTTCCTGATGTAACCGCGCGTGCTGTAAGGGCGGTACCTGCAAAGGCAAAAGAAAGTATTCGCCATGAGGTACTACTGTGCGCTACGGTCGCTACGCTTTCGTTTGTAGTATTTCAGGTGCTTGATTTGCAAGATTCAATATCGGCGCAAGCCTCATCCGTTTTAATTTTGTTTTCGCTGTGCTGGAAAGCGGCAGGTATGGCGGGTTGGCAGCGTGCTATTGGCACACTCATTGGGTGTAATGCGGCGTTGTTAGCACAAGTGTTATTGTATAACCACACCGATTTTTTATTGTTTCCGGTATTAATATTGTGGACACTTTCGTTTATTTTTAGCCGCTTTCATATTTTAGGTGGAGGCCCACCAGGTATAGGGTTTGGTGTATTAACTACCTTTGGTATTTTGTTTGGCAACTCACTCGGCCCAGGGCAAGATTTAGTTTACAGCGCGCTGTATCGCTTTAGCTCGGTTGCTGTAGCCATTGTGGCAAGCTTATGTGCAGTTTACATAATGCATCATATATTAAACCGCTTTAGTGCAACCCGCCACCATACCTATGAGTAGCTTGTTTACGCCTAGAGGTAATTTTACCTGTAAGCGGTGCAGCCCACTACGCAAACAAGTTTCGCGTCTACAAGTAATTTAAACTCAAAGGTTAGGATTATGCCGTAGGCGCAGAGCTTGCTCGCGCGAAAAGCGAAGCTTTACAGTTCTGAACATGCCTTAATTGATGCAGCTATTGCTGAGGCACTTTGTTTTGAATATCCACCGCCACCAGTAACTACAGTAGGTATATCTAGGTTTTTCAAATATGTAAGTATGGCTTTCTCTCGCTTAGCAACATCTTCAACAGTAAGCTCAAAACCACCTAACTTATCAACGGCTAACACATCAGTTCCAGCAATAATAAATGCTAAAGCATAATCAGTTTCTACTAACTTTAGCGCTTGATTTAACTTATCCAAGTATTCATGGCCTTCAATGCCACTTTTCAATGGAACGGGGAAGTTAACTCTATTACGCGTAAAATCAGAGGTTGGATAAATATCTGCGTTGTATACATCTAGTAAATGTACATTTTGGTTATCCTTGA
The DNA here is from genome assembly GCF_005886915.1 of Pseudoalteromonas sp. S3776. Taxonomy (NCBI): domain Bacteria; kingdom Pseudomonadati; phylum Pseudomonadota; class Gammaproteobacteria; order Alteromonadales; family Pseudoalteromonadaceae; genus Pseudoalteromonas; species Pseudoalteromonas sp. S3776. Next base: position 198,968 of record NZ_PNCU01000001.1, read on the forward strand.
AAGAGTATGCATTACCGTTACCGTGATGAGCATCAACATCTATAATTAATACTTTATCCGTTTCACTTAATTGGCCATTTTTACGTAATTGCTGATAACTAATGCCAATATCATTATAAATACAAAAGCCTTCCATATTAACATTGCTAGCGTGATGGAAGCCTCCTGATAAATTCCACATAATATCGCCAGAGCTTAATGCTTTTTCAGCACCTAGCAAAGTTCCCGCAACAGCTAGGCGCATAGGTAGCAAAATTTTATTATCTAGAAAATTAAAACTAACAAAAGGAATTTTTGGAACTTCCAAAGCCCTAAGTATAAGCGTTTTACTTAAAACTAATTTTCGCATTAATTCATTGAGATATTCATTAATCTTGACTGACGAAACAGGCCCCTGTGGGTAGATGATTTCAATATCTAAGTTATCAAGTTCTGTAATTACTTTTGCAAACTTTTCACCATCAAATGGGTGTAAGTATTTTAGTAATCCTAAATGATAATTAAAGCGGGGCTCATAAATAATTTTCATGTCTATGCATTTTCCGTTTCTGCAAGTTCCATAGCGTAACGTAAAACTTCATGGGGCGTCCATATACCGCCACCTAACGTTCTTGCTAATTTACCATAGGCACCAGCATTAGGTATAAAGCTAGGCTCTTTAGCACAAGCTACTCGTAAGCAATCAGCTACAACATTTGAACAATTGAATTTAGCTAGCTGATATTGAGGTATATTTTCCATTAAAGAAACAACATAATCTTCTAAGGCGCTAGTGTCTGCACTTGAAATAGTAACAGTTATTGGGCGGCGGTTACCCTCACTTTCAATATCAAACTCTAGTGCTTGCATGAAGTGACCAGGACGTCGACGTTTTATTTTTAAATCTTTTTTACCAGCATCATCAGCTGGCCAAAAGCTAATCTAAGTAGTGCCAAATGAAATTGAAGCATGACCTACCATTTTTTTGTGAGGTAACCAGACGTGTACTTTTAATATATTAAAATCCTTTTTTGTATTTTCCTAATTGAGGTTCAATTTATATACTTGCAGACTAAAAATTAATACATAGAATTAGAAGCTTTCTTACAGTGCGTTACGTATCATTAATTTACACTCTTACACTCTATCTCCTATTTCGCTTTGCTAAATAAACCAGCACGTTATTTATGGGTTTTGCTCATTACGCAAAAAGGTTTCGCGTCTACAAGTAATTTAAACTTATTATCCAAAGCTTTTTATTAAAACTTAATGTTGCCGCGCAGGGCTTTGGTTTGCCCGTGCTTGGTTTTTTTATCCATGCGTTTTCGCTGCGAGCTGCGGCTTGGTTTGGTTGCACGGCGGGCTTTATTTACTTTAGTTGCGCTTAAAATTAAATCTTTTAAACGCTTTAGTGCATCTTCCCGGTTTAGCTCTTGGGTGCGAAAGCTTTGAGCTTTAATTACCACCACGCCCTCTTTTGTAATGCGTGAGTCGTTTAGTTTCAGTAATCGTTCTTTGTAAAAATCGGGTAACTTTGAGCGGTTAATATCAAAGCGCAAATGAATGGCACTGGCTACTTTGTTAACGTTTTGGCCACCGGCACCTTGCGAACGAATAGCAGTTAGCTCTAGTTCCCATTCATCTATAGTGACAGTATTTGAAATAGTTAACATTACGTTCAGCTCTTATCGACAAAAATGCAGTATAACATTAGTAGCTATATTTTTGCTGAATCAGCTTAAGTTACAGCACTTTAAAGTATTTATACTACTTTATAACCTAAATACACCTGTTACTTTAGTTATGTATTGGCAAGCGCTTACATTTAGTTTTAAATAGCGTTAAATAAATAATAGGAAAAGCCCCATGAAAAAAATACTTGTATCTCTTAGTTTATTAGCAATGAGTTTTTCAAGCCTTGCAGAAGATATTAGCGAAGGCCAATTACAAAGCTACATGAAAGCACTACCGGCTGTTTCTAGCTGGGCTAGTAGCCAAGATTCGTTAAAAAACCTTGATTTAGCAAGCATGCTAGGTGGCTCTGCCGAGCAAAGTGTTGAAGAGCAAAGCTCGCTTGCTAATAGCGCATTAAGCATGATTAAAGAGCAAGGCTTATATAAAAGCTTTGCCGATATTACTAACCGTTACGGTTTTTCGCCTGAAGAATTAGTTTCTGTGGGTTCTGAGGTATCTATGGCTTACATCGAAAACCTCAAATCGGGCCTTTCAGCTGAAAACCAAGAAACAGCAAATAAAGTAATGGGTGGCCTACAAAGCCTTAAAAGTGCCAAAAGCAGTGATGCTAGTTCACTGATGGGTGCGTTTGGTAAAGCTTCAAGCGCGGCTGAAGAATCTACTGACCCACTAGTAAGCGAAAACAACCTTGAGCTTGTGGGCGAGTACATGCCACAGCTGCAAAAGATATTTGCACTACTATAACTTTACAAATAACCTAAACTGAGGTTAAGTAGACACTTACACAAAAGGTGGTATTTACCACCTTTTTTAATGCCCAAATTTTAAATAATTACGACATTTATTAAGCGTACTGAGTGGCGCTATGTGTAAAGTCCAGCGCATGAGTACCCTTAGCCAGCGTGGCACAAAGCTGTTGGCTTTTTCATAATAAGTTTCTTTTTAACATGTGCTGTTTGTATAAACAGCACATGTAAAGCCCCTTTACAAGCATATAACCATCAGTTTTATAGCTATTCATAGTGGCTCTTTATTTAATATTTTAGCTACACGTTCGCTTAGCTCTGGCAATACTGTTTGCTCAAACCATGGGTTCTTTTTAAGCCAAATATTATTGCGTGGGCTTGGGTGCGGTAGCAACAAATGTGCCGGCCAATATTCACGCCACGATTTTACTAACTCGGTTAAAGGCCTATTTTTTGTGTGAGGTAAATGGTACGCCTGCGCATATTTACCAAGCACTATTGTCAGTTCTAAATTTGGCAGAGCATCCAGTAATTGCGCTCTCCATGCCGGTGCACATTCTTTACGCGGGGGTAAGTCGCCCGACTTACCTTTACCAGGGTAACAAAAGCCCATAGGTAAAATAGCTATTTTTTGGGCATCGTAAAACTCTTCAGCACTGAGCCCTAGCCATTCTCGCAGGCGATTTCCGCTGGCATCGTTAAAGGGCTTGCCAGTTTCGTGTACTTTTATGCCCGGTGCTTGGCCGGCAATTAAAATACGCGCATTGGCATTAAATTGTATAACGGGGCGAGCACCTAACGGTAAATGAGGTTCACAGATCACGCATTTACTAACTTGCTCAATTAAATTGATCGGATCCATATAAATCTGGCCTTAAATGCTTAAATGTTGTTCTAAATGGCCATTTAGACCTAATGAGTTGGTAAAAAATCGGTTTATTTTACTCAAATTAGTTATTAGTTGGTAAAATCGTGATCTCACCTAAAAATAACAACTAATCACTTGATATATTTATTTTTTTTCTGACCATACGGCAAATTCGTTACCGCTTGGCTCGGTAAAATGAAAGCGGCAACCACCGGGGAACTCAAAAATAGGTTTTACTATTTTGCCGCCATATTGCGCTACTTTTTCATAGGTTGCGTTAATGTCGTTACTGTAAAACACCAGCAGTGCGGCCCCATGTTGTGTAAGTGATTTAAGCGGTGCTTTAAAAAAGCCACCATCCAAGCCTTGGCCGCTAAACGCCGTATATTCTGGGCCATAGTCGGTAAATTGCCAGCTAAACACGTTAGTAAAAAAGCTTTTTGTGGCTGTTAAATCGCACGCGGGAAACTCTACATAATTTAGTTTTTCGTGGTTGCTCATCTTTAATTTACTCTTTGGCTTGCCAGTATTGACCACTGTAAACCTTCGTTATTAGCTAAGCAATATAGCTAAACCGCTTGAGATCATTATTTTACTAACATGCTAAGGGTTGTTATTAAATTATCTAAAATATACAAATGAGAATCGCTATCTTTTGTATTTGTAAGCTTTATAATAACGCCTTATTTTTTATCCTCGTATTCGAATAAGGGATTTGTTAACTATGCAAGCACCTTTGCACATTGCACCTTTTACAAAAAATAGACTAGCTGGGCTTTTTAAAGCTGCGCAAAGCTATAGAGTGTTAGTGTTTTTGCGTTTTTTTATTGCCATTTTTGGGGGGTATGCGTTTACTTCAGCATGTATTTCATTATTAAGTGTAGTGCTGCCAATTCCTAAGCAAGATGCCGTATTGCTGTGCGTGTCTATCAGTATTTTAATTTATGCTTTGGTGTTTATTTATGCGTTTGCGATTAAGTCATTAAAAACTGTATGGATCAGTATTTTACTAAGTAGTGGCTTTTTTGTTGTTGTATTAGCATTACTTAAGGGTTGGCTATGAAAGACAGTTTTTTTAGGTCGATGACCTGGCTACATACGTGGGTTGGTTTACTTACGTGCTGGATTATTTACACAATATTTTTTGCAGGCACGGTTAGCTTTTTTAGAGACGAAATAAATCTCTGGAATCAACCTGCTATACACAATGTGCAAGCCCAAACCGACAGGGTGGCCGCACAAAGGCAGCAAATTATTAAGGGCTTTGATTACTTAAATCAGCATGCTGCAAATTCCCCAAGTTGGCGTATTACCTTGCCCGAAGAGCGTATACCGTATTTAGTATATGGTTATGCAAAACCTAAAGAGCCAGGGCAGCGACGCAGCCAATTTGTAAATACCCAATTAAACCCAAACACCATGCAAGAACTAGCACCTTTTGTAAAAACTAAAGGTGGTAACTTTTTTTACCGATTGCATTATCAGCTTTACTATTTAGATGCCATAACCGGGCGCTGGGTCGTGTGTTTTGCCAGCTTTTTTATGTTGCTGGCAATAATTTCGGGCGTGGTTATTCACAAGCGAATATTTAAAGATATGTTTACGTTTAGGCGTAATAAAGGAGTACGTAGCTGGTTAGATGCGCACAACTTAAGCTCGGTACTGGCTTTGCCGTTTCATTTAATGATTACCTATACAGGCATTATTACCCTTATATTTATGTTGTTTCCTTATCCTGTATTAACCAATTACGACAATGGTATACGAGGCTTTTTTAACGAGGTAAGCCCTAGTAATAAGGTGACTAATAAAGCGCAAGGTAGCGCAGATATGCTCTCTATAAACACTATTTTGGATCAAGTTTATACTAAGTGGCCAGATGCAGACATTACGCGTGTTCAGGTTAGCAAACCTAATATGGCGGCTTCAACAGTAACAGTACTGGTGAGTCCGAAAAAGGCCCTTCGCGATCAAGCACCGCGGCTTTTGTTTAGTGGCGCTACAGGAGAGTTAGTAGCGCAAACAGATGACGAGCTTAGCAATAGTAAAGCACTTTACGAGTCACTTAACTCTATGCATACAGGGCGCTTTGCCACACCTTTATTGCGCTGGTTATACGTGCTTGGTGGCATTGCAGGCTGCGTGATGATTGCCTCTGGCTGTATAATGTGGGCTAAACGTATACGCGAGCGTAACAAAGGCAAAGCCTCGTTTGGTTTACAACTGGTAGAAGGGTTAAACCTTGCCACCATTATGGGCTTACCATTGGCCACTTGCGCCTTTTTTATTGCCAATAGATTGCTAAGTCCAACCCTCGCTGGGCGCGCTGATAAAGAAGTAGCTGCGTTCTTCTTAGCGTGGTGTGTAGTTGCCGTTATGGCACTTTTAAAGCGAGATAGGCTGCAATGGCGTGTAATGGCGAGTATAAATGCATTAGCGTGTTTAAGTGTGCCCGCCATAAATGCGCTTACTACGCAGGGCAATATAGTGAGCTACTTACTAAATAAGCAATGGGACTTGTTTATTTTCGATGCGTTATTTTTACTATTTAGCATACTGTTTTTAGTACAAACCGAAAAATTACGTACTGCTTCTAATACATCTAATAAAACAGCAAATAGCTCAACCAATCATAAAAGGAGGAAAAAGGCATGATTGACTTACTTAGCTTTAGCCTCTGTTTACTGGCTTTTAATGGTTTTGCCTTAGCAAAACCAGCGCATTTTAAAACGGTATTTAAAACGCGCCCCTCTGAGCAGCAAAGTAATTTGCTGCTAATTGTTGCTTGGATCAGTATTTTACTAAGTTTAGTGTTTTGTGTAGTTGCCCAGCAGGGATACGGCGCTTTACTTTTTTGCGGCTTCATGAGTCTAAGTGTATTAATTATAATGCTTTTTTATAATTTTATAGACTCATTAGTAAAGCCATTTAGCATCTTAAATATGCTATTAATTGGAGCATCAGGGTTATTATTAGTAATAAATGCACTTTAGTTAGTAAAAACCTGATCCAAAAAAGACTGTTAATTTTAGGCAAAAAAATGGCAAGCTATAAAGCTTGCCAACAATAGGGGGATGTTCAGTATGTCCAACACTTGCATGTCTCGTTGCAAGTGCAGCTAATATAGCCCTAACATATTTAACTTACCTTACAGTGAAATGAAGGTTTTATTACAGCTGTAACAATCACAATCACATTCACAGCAACTGTAAAGCCCCTTTACAAAGCTATGGTGTTTACTGCTCAACCCAAATAATTTGCTCTGTAGCAAAACCAAGTTGTTTAGCTTTCGCTATAAAATGCTGTTTTAGTTCATTACTCACCGTTGGCGTGCGAGATAAAAACCATAAATAGTCGCGGTTATAACTAGTAATAAACGCGTATTGGTAGTCGTTTTGGTCGAGCTCAAAAATCACATAAGCGCCATAAAATGGGCCAAAAAATGATACTTTAAAATGGCCCGTATCACTGCCTTCTACAAATTTTGCTAAACCCTGCGCTTCATCCCATTTTTGCTCTTTAGTGATAAACCCTTTGTTGAGCACCTTTACTGTTCCATCATCGTTTACTGTGTAAGTTGCGGTTACTTGTTCCATGCCCTCTTCAAATGAGTGGTCAAGGCGGGCAATTTCGTACCACTTACCTTTGTATTGCTCTAGGTCAAAGTTTTTAACCGGCGTAATACCCTCTGGTGCACTTGTGCAGGCGGTGAGTAAAAATAACCCTGTAATGAGTAAAATAGTCGTAATGGCCTTCATGAAAGCTCCCTTTTAAAAGTGATAGTGTTTGTACGGCGCTAAGCCAATAAAGTTTGCTAGCCGATTAAAATAAATTGCTATAGGATCAGCTAAATACTAGAGCAATTAAAAGATTACAGCATGAAAATATGGGTAGATGCCGACGCGTGCCCCGTGGTTATAAAAGAAATTCTTTTTAGAGCCGCTGAACGTACGCAAACACCAACCATTTTAGTAGCTAACCATGCAATGCGCATTCCGCCTTCAAAGTTTATAAGCCGCGTACAAGTTTCAAGCGGGTTTGATGTAGCCGATAACGAAATAGTAAAACGCGTAGAAAAAGGTGATTTAGTTATTACTGGCGACATCCCCCTTGCCAGCGAAGTGATTGATAACGGCGCCCAAGCACTCAATCCGCGTGGTGAGCTTTACACGCCAGAGAATATTCGCTCGTTATTAAACGTACGCGACTTTATGGATACTATGCGCTCAAGCGGCGTTGAAATGAGTGGCGGACCACCACCGCTTAGCCAAACCGACCGCCAAAACTTTGCCAATAACCTTGACCGTATTTTAGCGCAAAAAAAGGCGAGTTAGTGTGAGTGAGCAACTAATAGGCTTAGGTGAGCAAGCCTTTAGCGTAGCCGTGTATGTTGCTAAAGCGCCGCCTATGCCCTACTTTCAAACACTACAAAGTGTTGAGCCCGTAATAAACGAGCAAATAAATACCATAAATCAGCACTGTGGAAATGGCTGGCGCAAGGTGTTTAACGTATACGCCAAAGTATTATTTGCGCTACCGAGTGAGCATTACAGCTTTGCAAAACAAGCCGATAGTTGGCAAGCGTATCGCGATGCATTTTTACTGCAAAAAAACAGTAAAACAGCATTGTTATTTAGTGCACCCATTATTAACGGCACCAATAAAAACCAGCTGCATATTATTGCAGGTCGTATGCACGCTAAAAACTTACTACAACAAGGTAAGCTTAAAGCGCAATTTAATTGGCTTGATGATGAGTTTGCAATTGATACGACGAATAACATTATTGTGTGCCCGTACTTTGATTATAGGCAGTTAAGTAATATTAAAATAGCCCGATTAAGCGAGTTGGTTGCTCAACTAAAAATGGCTAAATAAACATTGTAAGGACAACCATGGCGGGAATTTTAGAACTAAACACTTTGCTTAAAACAATGAACCCTGAGCTTAAACAAGGTGAATATATATTTTGTTGTTTAGCAGGCAGCCTTGCCGACTACGTTCATTTAAACCCGCTTGCCAGTTACGTTGAAGATGAAGGCCTAACCCTTATTTTAAATGCTAACACCGCCGATAAAGCCGGTATTACTTACGAGGGTAAATATAATTTAATTACCCTTAATGTGCATTCAAGCCTTGAGGCTGTTGGGTTAACCGCTGCGGTATCGGCCAAATTAACCGAGCACAATATTAGCGCGAACGTAGTGGCTGCGTTTTATCACGATCATATTTTTGTACAAACCGATAAAGCGCAGTCGGCCATTAAGGCACTAAGCGAGATTGGTAAGGTTTAGTTGGTAAAAATCTGATTCACTTAGGTAAAAGTCAAAGCCGGTATTGCAGTACCGGCTTTTGTTTTATTTATCGCTGCAAAAGTGCTGCGCTACAGACTCTAATTTTACTTTATCACCTGCAGTTACGGCTACGCATTGCGTATTTTTATCGAGTTTTTGCTTTTGAATAACAGTAAACGCCCCTTCGTTAGCAGCGTATAAGTTATATTGATAGGCATCATCGCCCCCTTCAAACAGTGCGGTAAATAGTCCTCCCACTAAGCCGCCAATGATGGCTCCGCCGAGCATTTCTTCAGTGTTACCATCTAAGCTGTCTACAAAGCCAACCCCGGCGCCTGCTGCTATGCCTGTGCCTACTTCAGATGAGAGTGTTACGGGTTGCATTGATTCTACCGATGCATAGTAGCGCTTAACTATTTGGTTTTGATTGTTTCTATCGACCCCCTGTGATGCACAGCCAGAGAGTAGTAATACCGCAATAAGATACTTTTTCATGTTGAACCCCTTAAATATTTAATAGGGAGATAGTAAGCGTGTGAGCATAAAAAATATGTGAGGAGTTTGTTTGTAGCTGTCAGGAAATGTAAGGATGTGTATAAAATAAAACACCGAGTACGCATACTCGGTGTTTTGGGATTACAGTAGGTAAATTTTATATTATTAAACCACGTAACCACTAAAACCAAGCGCTTTAAAATAAAGCTTAGGAATGCCGTATTTACACTCGTTAAGTAACTCGCTAAAGCGCATTCTATCAAGCGGGTAAAATTCACTCTCTAAGTTTTGAGCTGTGTAGGCTTGCCCTGCATCACTTAAGCCTAGATTGGCACACACAGTAATTTGCGCTTCACGTTCAAAGTCGGTTTCGGGTTTCATTAAATCGCTAATAAATAGGTTTGCGTCTTTATTTAAATTAGCTTTAATGTTTTTAAGTAGCTGCTTTTTGCTGCCGTCGTCTTCTAAAAAGTGCAGGACGAGTAGGCAAAGCGCCGCATCGGCCTTAGTAGAAAGTTTATCGAGCTCGCCTTCAATAACCTTAACACGCTTTGTTATGCCATGCTGTTCAAATGCTTGTTTAGCAATAGCAAGCATATCACCTGAGGTATCTTGTGCGGTAAATTGCCAAGTTGGGTTAAGCGCTGCGAGGGCGAGTATTTCTTTACCTGTGCCAGCCCCTACCACTAAAATATGTGCGTTATCGTTAAGAGTTGCTTTAAGCTGTGCATTGGTAAGTTGGTGTAATAACTCATATCCTGGTACTAAACGGGTAATGCGATTGTCGTAATGCGTTGCTTGCTCGCCTTTAAATGTTGGCATTTTTAACTCCTTTAATCAGCTTATATAACTTCAACAGTGGAGTATCCACCACTTTTTTTACTTACATGTACTTGCGTAGCTACGCGTTCACTCATTTCACTCACATGCGATATAACCCCTACTTTGCGGCCTTGTGCTTGTAATGAGTCGAGTGCGTCCATAGCAACGCTGAGTGTTTCGCTATCTAACGTACCAAACCCTTCGTCAATAAACAAAGAGTTGATTTGGACTTTGTTTGATGAAAGCGATGCAAGCCCTAATGCCAGTGCCAAAGATACTAAAAATGATTCCCCCCCAGAGAGCGTATTAACCGAGCGTTGTTCGTCGGCCATGTCGCGGTCAATAATGGCTATATCGAGCGATTGCGCAATAGCTGTAAGCTCATAGCGTTTATTAAGGGTTTTTAAATGGCTATTAGCATAATGCAGCAATATTTTAAGGGTTTGTGTTTGTGCTAAATTGCGCATGGTTTTACCGGTTGCATCCCCTAATACTTTATTAAGCACGTGCCACTGCTCTACCTGTTTTTTAAGAGTAGTAAGTTCAGCGTGTTTGCTCTTAAGTGCTTTGGCGTTTTGATTGTGTTGCTCAAGCGCGGTATTAGTGCCAAGCAAACTATTTTGTAGTTCAGTTTGCTGATTAGCTAAAAACGTTTCTTGCTCTGCTAATTGGCTTTCGCTTTTGTCTGGCTTGTTAGTATTATGGTGATCTGTTTGCGCTTTTTGTTGTTGTTTAAGCGCTGCATTTGCGTCTGTAAGTGCTGTTAAACGCTGCTCAAACTGCATTAATTGCGCTTTTATTTGCTCACTAGTCAGCGTTAGTAAAATAGCGATCTGTTCGTGGTTTACCTCGCTATACTGCGCTTTAAAGTCGCTAAACCAAGCATTGTAGCGCTCTTCAAGTGTGCTTTGCTCTTGAATTTGCTCTGCCAATCGCTGCTCAACGTTTTTAAGTGTTATAGCGTGCTCATCGCGTTTTTTAATGGCGTTGTCGTGGGCTTGTTGGCTTGTATGTAACTCTTTTTGGCATTGCTCAAGCTGCGCATTAAGGTTTGCTTGGTAATCATCGGCGCTTAATGGCTCGTTGTTAAATAAAGCAAGGCGCGCAGTGTGCGTGGTGTTTTGCAGTTGTTGTGCTTTGGCTAAGTCGTCTTTTAACACTTTAAGTGCCTGCTCACTTTTAGCCATTAACGGAGTGAGTTGCTGTAATTGCTGTTCAGCGCTGTCTATTTGTTTTTGACTTTGTTCAAGTTGAACGTGTGTTTGCTGGTACTGCTCAACCTGCTGGCTTAAATCGCCCATATTAAGCGTGTTATTTTGCAATTGTTGCCAAAAGTCACTGTGCTCAAACTGCGCGTTTAGGGTACTAGTAAGCTCGTTAATTTGCGCACTTAGCTCTGCATGCTTTGTGTTTATTTGATTAAGCTTATTGGTTAATTCAACATGCTGATTATGCAATTGCTGTTGTGTGTGTTGCTCAGTTTTTAAGTTATTTATTAGTTGGTTTACTTTTTCTTGCAGGGCTGTTTGCTGTTTTTGCGACTCAAAATAGTGCGACTTTTGACTGCTTAGCCGGGCATGGGTGTCATCAAGCTGCTGTGCTGTTAACTCGTTAAGCTCTGTACGTGCCCCTTGCATTGTCGTTTTAATCTCTAGCTGCTTAGCCTGTGCGCTTTGTATGGCTTGGCTATGCTGGGCGTGCTCAGTGATAAGTACCGCATGTTGAGTTTGGTGCTGATGCAGCTTAGCTTGGGCGCTATCGTGTTGCTCTTTAGCTTGGTTATAACTTGTTTCAAAGTCGGCTATTAGGTTATTTAATTGCGGGTTTTGGCTGCTGGCATACGGGTGCTCTTTTGCACCGCACACAACACAGGGCTCGTTAGGGGTAAGCTGCGTACGTAAATGCTCTACGTTTTCGCTGGCACGCAGGCGAGCTTGGTTTAATGCATATTCACTGTGTTTAAGTGCTTGCTCGCACGAGGCTAAGCTTTGTTGCAATGATGTTTGCATTTGCTCACTGTGTAAAAGCTTCGCGGCCACCGCGGCTTGTTGCTGTGTACTGGTTTTTATTTCTTGATTAAGCTGCTGATAGCGCAAGCGCTGATCTTTTAAATATTCAATATTTTTAAGCGTGCTATCGCATTGCTCAATATTAAATTGGTGTTGTTGCTCAGTTAGCTGACTTAAGTTTTTCTGTTCAGATGCTAGTTGTTGCTCTTGCAATTCTACTTTTTTAGTTTGATCTGCTAGCAGCGTCGCTTGTTTAGCTTGTTCTGCTAACAGCTGTTTATTTTGAGAAGCGGCCGCTTTTAGTTGCTCATTGGCACTTAAATACGTATTAAAGCTATGTTGGTAATAATTCCAATCAGTGGCTAATGGTTTTAGCTGCGCGTACTCGTTTAACCATGTTTGATGCCCTGCGTTGAGTTTTTTTGCTTCATCAAGTGCATTTTTGCTTTGCGTGTACTGCGTTTGTAATTCGCTAAGTTGCTGCTGCTCTTTTTCGCTTTGCTGAGTCAGGCTTGTGATTGTTTGCGTATGTATAGCAAGTTGGCTATCAAGCTCACGAGCTTTAGCAATAATAGGCTCTGCCGTTTGTTTTTGTTGCGTGGCAGTTTGCAGTGCAGCTTGGTGTGTTTTTAATTTTTCGGCTTGTTCACTTATTAGCGCTGCATGGTCAATCGCTCTTAAATCGCTTATTTGCGTGCTAAGTGTTTTGTTTTGCGCCGTTAAGTATTCATGTCGTTTGCGGTTGTCTTTTATTTCAAGGGCGCTTTGGGCTTGTTTTGCTTGCTCACTTTGCTTTGCTATTGCATCAAGCTGTTGTTGTGCGTGTTTTTGCTGCTCTACTGCGTGTTCAAGTGCCTGCGATAAGCGAGCTGCTTGCTTGTACCAATTTAAGTCTTGCTCTGTGGCTGCATGTGTTTTTTTAGTTTGCTCAATTTTTTCAAGTAACTCATCACGCAGGGTTTGTTTAGCAGTTAATTCGTCATCGCTTAGCAAGGTGTAGCTTGCAAGGCTTGCATTAAGTAATTCATATTGATCTTTTAGCGCTTTATTGCGCTCAAAAATACGTTTACCAATTAGGCTAAATTTATCTGTGCCGGTTAAACACTCTAAAAGTTGTGCGCGTTCATCGCCTGTGGCTTTTAAAAAGGCGGCAAATTCGTGCTGTGCTAATAAAACCGCACGGGAGAACTGATCAAAGCTTAGCCCTATTTTGTTCTCTATTGTTTTTATAGTTTGGCTTTTATCGGCTATCAGGGTTTCATTGGGCAAGGTCACTAACGTATGCTCGGCTACTTTTAGTTTGCCTGTTGCCTTTTTGTGAGTACGTTGTATTGAATAACGTGCACGGTAAAGCGCTTTGTCTTGCCCTACAAAATCTACTTCGGCAAAACCTTCCCACTTTCCTCTGCGTAATAAGTTACGCGCATCGTTTAATTTTATACTGTCGCCATTAAAATCTATTAAGTTGCCTTTATCACCTTTTAAGCGTGCAGTTTTGGTATAAAGCGCTAAACAAATAGCGTCTAAAAAGGTACTTTTACCTGCACCGGTGTCGCCGGTTATTGCAAATAAACCAGCGTCTTTTAGTGGAGCTTGGGTAAAGTCGATTTCGGCGTCAACTATTGAGGCTAAGTTATGTATGCGTACTGCGGTTATTTTCATAGTTGCGCTTGCTCCGTCAGCTCACTTATTACATCGTTTAAAAGCGTTTTAAGCTCATCCGGTACAGTTTGGCCGGCCATGTCTTTGTCGTTCGCAAAGGCTTGTTCTAATAAGTTTAATGGGTTGAGCATTTCAATTTCGCTTAAATCTTCAAACACGGCGCAGTTATCGCTTGTTGTGGTTTGTTCTCGCACCCGTTCGATGCCACAAAATTTTATGTGTTTACCCTCAAGAGCTTGCTCTATTTGCTCTCTAAAGGTGGTGTCGGTATCACTTGATTTAAGCTTTACGCGTAAATAAGGGGCAATCGTATGTTGTGATGTATCAAGTGCTTTAATTTGCTCGCATAGCTCGCTTAATGGCACACACTCTCCCTCTGGTAGAATAATCACCTCAGCAGAGCGTGGAATGTAAAGGGGGTTTACAGATGTGCTAATAGATTGTTTTTCATCATTTTTAAATTCGACGACATTAACTTGGTGTGTGTACTTACGTTCCGAAAACGACATAGGAATAGGCGTACCGCTGTAACGTATAACGTCTTTTTTAGCAACTTGCTGCGCTTTGTGTAAGTGACCTAGGGCTACGTAGTCTGCTTGACTGCCAAATACATTAGCCGAAATAGACTCCTCCCCACCAATTACTAAATTACGTTCTGAATCACTTGAAATATCACCGCCTTTGGCATGTAAATGCCCCATTACAATTAACGGCGAATTTTGCGCATTAATGCTATAGGCGTGTTCAAGGGCAAGCTTATAGGCTTTTTCTACGCCTTGTGTGTAACTAGGGCCATTTTTAGTGTGACTAAGTGAACTTATATCGCTGGTACGTAAAAAAGGCATAGCGACGATTACAGCGCGTTTATTTTGCGTATTTATTTCGATCACTGTATTGGCTGGGTTGGTTATGTCAAAGCGCCCAACCACATGGGTGTCAAACTGAGCAAGCAATGGCAGCGCTGCTAATATACGATTTGCTGAGTCATGGTTGCCGGCAATAATAACAACATGTAGTTGTGGGCAACGCTTTTTAGCATCTTTTATAAATTGGTAGAGCTGGTTTTCGGCGCTGGCACTCGGTGTGGCTGTATGGTAAATGTCGCCTGCAACTAAAAGTATATCTATGTGTTGCTCTACGAGGGTGCTAAGTAGCCAAGTAAAAAATGCAGCGTGCTCATCGCGGCGGTCATGTTCATAAAATTGTTGGCCTAGGTGCCAATCAGAGGTGTGGAGAACTTTCATATCGCGCTCTTAAAAAACCATAAGAGCGCCAATATACCCAAGGCAAGTAAAGATGCAAGCCTCGGGAGGGCTTTAGTTTAGGTAAAACTATATATTGCAATAATAATGACAGGAAGCGCTAGCAAAGCCATGCCTAGCGGCATTTTTAAACTTTTAGTTTGCTTTGCTTGCAATGCTTTTATGGCATTTGTTTCGTTACAGGCGGCTACTTTATCAATATAAAAATAACCTGAGTCTAGATACTGCTTACAACTTTGCTGATTTGCTGGAATGGCTATTAGCTCTTGTTGTTTTTTTAGGATATAAAAATCCATACACCCACCACATTGCTTACCGGTAATAAGTACATATTTGAGAGTAATCGTAACGATTTTATTATGCTCAAATAAAAAAAGTGGGCGATTTTAAATATAAAATGCACTAAATATCAACCTTAAATTTCACTATTTTTAATTTATCGTATAAATAGTTAATATTAGTGAGAACACGGCAATATTTGCGCCAATTATTAGCCACATTTTACTGTGTTTTTGTTCAGTATGAAGGCGCTTTAGCGCATCTTGTTTGTTGCATGCCGACACCACATTCACATACGAATATTGGTTTGATTCGTAGCGTTCTAGTAAGTCTTTATCAGCAGGGATCGCTTCGAGCTGATGATCTTTTTTAACAATGTAAAATTTCATATCGGGCTCCTTAAGTTTAAATGTGCTGATTATTTACATTGAGCTTAAGCGCATTAAACCTTGTAAACAGCGCTCACGCTATAAATTTAAGTTCACCTTAAACAACATATTTTTACACCTTAATTTAATCCTAAGCTAATGGCATGAATTAGGCCTGAACCCTCATAAATACAGTGCTTGTACCTTAATTTATACATGCTCTTTCGGTGCAAGGTGTAAACCCCCTTTACAGTTTTAAAAGCAGCTTAATTTACTGATTGAAAAAGCATGTTAAAACAACGTGAATATTACCGTGTTTAATAGGCGGTTGGTCGCTAATTAATTGAACAAAAATAGTAACTTTGTCAAAGTACGCTCACAAAATCCCACTAGGACTCATAATGAAAAAAACAGTTCTTACGCTTAGCGCTTTTGTGTTGCCTTTGGCAATGTCGAGTGCTGTGCTTGCATCATCCGTTGAGCAAACTAAAGGCTCATTTGTTGATAAGTTTCGTCAGTTAGACGAAGCCCTTCCTACCCCAAATGTTTATCGTAGTGCTGCAGGTGAGCCTGGCGAAAAATATTGGCAGCAACGTGTTAATTACGATATAGACGTAAAGCTTGACGAAAAAAAGCGCCGCTTAACAGCAAGTCAAAGCATTGAGTATAAAAATAACTCGCCGCATACACTTAAATATTTGTGGTTACAGTTAGATCAAAATATTTTTAAAAGCGACTCAATTGCCGAAACCACAAAAACCTTTAAAAGCACGCTAAATAGTTTACCTGCACAAAAGCCGGCTAAATTAAGCTTAGGTGAGCTGCGCCGTCAGCAATTTATGAGCGACAACGAACTTGGCTACACAATTAGCAATGTAAAAGACGACAATGGCGATGAGCTGCGCGTTACTGTGGTTGATACGCTAATGCGCATTGATTTAAACGAGCCGCTAAAACCAGGCAAAGAAGTTGAGTTTAGTATGAACTTTGCTTTTAACATTGTTGAAGAAGATGCTGTAGGTGCACGTTCTGGTTACGAGCATTTTGAAGAAGATGGCAACGATATATTTTTACTTGCGCAGTGGTTTCCGCGTTTAGCTGCTTACACTGATTACGAAGCATGGACTAACAAGCCGTTTTTAGGTCGTGGTGAGTTTACCCTTGAATTTGGTGACTACGATGTAGAAATTACTGTGCCTGCTGATCATATTGTATCAGCAACGGGTAAGTTAGATAACGCAAGTAAAGTACTTACGCGTACACAGCGTAACCGCTTAGAAAAAGCCGAAACGGCTAAGCGCCCAGTGTTTATCGTGACAGAAGAAGAAGCGCTCGAAAACGAAAAACAAGGCACCGATAAAACAAAAACGTGGCACTTTAAAGCAGAAAATGTACGTGATTTTGCTTGGGCGTCGTCACGTAAATTTATGTGGGATGCAAAGGGTTACCAGCAAGGTGGTGAAGAACAACCTTTAGTGATGGCTATGTCGTTTTACCCTAAAGAAGGTGGCGATTTATGGAAAAAGTATTCAACTGAATCTGTAGTGCACACCATGGAAGTGTATTCTCGCTATTCATTTGACTACCCTTACCCGGTAGCGCAATCGGTTAATGGCCCAGTTGGCGGCATGGAATACCCAATGATCACCTTCAATGGCCCTCGTACTGAGCTGCAAGATGATGGTACGCGTACTTATTCTCAAGCTGAAAAACGCTTTTTAATAGGCGTGGTTATACACGAAGTGGGTCATATTTATTTCCCTATGATTGTAAACTCTGATGAGCGCCAATGGACTTGGATGGATGAAGGCTTAAATAGCTTTTTAGATGGCGTTGCTGGGCGTGAATGGGACCCAACTATACCGTGGGGTGTTGAGCCGCGCGATATTGTAAGCTACATGAAATCGCAAAACCAAGTACCAATTATGACACAGTCAGACAGCGTATTACGTTTAGGCCCTAATGCTTATACTAAACCGGCTGCAGCGCTTAATATTTTACGTGAAGTTATTTTAGGTCGTGACTTATTCGACTTTGCTTTTAAAGAGTACGCACAGCGCTGGAAGTATAAACGCCCTACACCAGCTGATTTTTTCCGTACCATGGAAGAAGCATCAGGGGTTGATTTAGATTGGTTTTGGCGTGGTTGGTTTTACAGCACCGACCATGTAGATATCTCGTTAGATAAAGTGTATCAATTACGTTTAGATACCAAAAACCCAGATATTGATTTTAAACGCTTACGCGATATAGAAGCCGACAAACCAACATCACTATTTGTTAAGCGCAACCGTGAAGAAGGTAAAAAAACGTGGGTTGAAAATAATCCAGATATTACCGACTTTTACGACGAGAACGACCGCTTTACTGTTACCAATAAAGAGCGTAATGCGTACAATAAGTTTTTAAAAGGCTTAGAGCCGTGGGAGCGTAAAACGCTAGACCGTGCGCTTGAAGAAGACAAAAATTACTATGTAATGGAGTTTTCGAACCTCGGTGGTTTAGTAATGCCTATTTTATTAGAGCTAACGTATGAAGATGGCACTAAAGAAGATCGTTACATTCCAGCCGAAATTTGGCGCCGTAACCACAAAAATGTACAAAAGCTTATTGTGACAGATAAAAATAAGCCGTTAGTATCAGTAACCGTTGACCCACGCTGGGAAACAGCTGATGTAGATGTTGAAAACAACAACTACCCTCGTCGTATTATTCCTTCACGCATCGAAGTGTATAAAAAGGAAAAGAGTAAAGCGAAAGTGAGTCGAGATATTATGCAAGACATTAAAACTGAGCTTAAAAAAGACGACAAAAAAGGTGAGGAGCAACAATAATGCGCTTTTTGCTTATTATTGTTTGCCTTTTAGTTGCTGCGCCAAGTTTGGCGCATCAGCTAAAGTCATCGGTTACTACAGTGCTTTTTAATAAGCGTACCCACAATATTGAGCTCATGCATCGCTTTTATCTACATGATACTGAGCATGCGGTAGCGCATTTATTTGATGGAAAAGCCGATATCATTAGTAATAAAGCAGACCAACAACGTTTTGTAGACTATGTTGAGTCGCATGTTGCACTGCAAACCTTAAAAGGCGAGCCATTAACGCTTAGCCAAGTAGGTGCGCAAATTGATGGAAAGTTTTTTTGGGTGTACCAAGAAGCGCCTATCCCTAAAGGGATTAAAGGTATAAAAATGAGTAACGGAGCACTGCGTGACCTATGGCCTTCACAAGTAAATATGGTAAACGTAGAAGGTAGAGGCAAGATTAAAACCCTTCATTTTACCCAAAATGATACTTGGCTTGAGGCTAAGTTCGAACAATAAATGCTTCCCCAACCTACGCGCACTGCAGTAAATGTGCGCGTATTCTTCTTTTATTTATACTGTGTTCATTTTTGATCTGTTACTAATAGATGATCGTAGAATTTTAGTAATAAACTGCTGTTTACAAAGCTTAGTATTAGATAAGCGATTACTTTTCTAATAATTTGTTTGATAAACATTTGCTAAATTATTCTCATGAAGTAGAGTCATTATGTTTACGCATGTTGTATTGATTTTTACCCCATTCAAGGAATGATATGAAAGCACAAGTAGAGGCTATTCAGGGAGTTATATTTGATTTAGATGGTACACTAGTATCGTCGGAGTTAGATTTTTCTCTTATAAAAGCACAAATAGGTTGCCCTTGCGAGGAAGACCTACTTGATTATATTGCCCAATTGCCATCGCCCTACATGCGCGAAGAGGCGATGAATATAGTGCATCAACATGAGCTACAAGATGCTCAATTTGCGACTATATTGCCAGGGGTTACCGAAGCCGTTAATGCTCTAAAGGCTAAAAATATTCCTATGGCAATTGTGACTCGTAATTTTGATAAAGCGGCGGCAATAAAGCTGCAAAATAATCCGCTCCCCATTGAAACAGTATTGACCCGTAGTGATGCTCCTGCCAAACCCGATCCCAGTGCCTTAAACGCAATTGCAACACTTTGGAATATCAGTGCCAGCAATTTGTTATATGTTGGGGACTTTTTATACGATATCCAGGCTGCACATAATGCCAATATGCGCGCTTGTTTGTATGCGCCTAATATGGTGCCTGTTTATGCCGATCAGGCTGACTACGTTTTACGCGACTTTATTGAATTAGTGACTTTAGTTGAAAGTTACTCTCAAAAAGTTGAGTTATGTTAAATAGGCTTTCAGTGGTTTTTTTGTGTAATAAACCTTGCTTTATTTAAATATCATAACTAGCCCAATAGGATTTGAATTGGTAAAATATTGGTAAAATTAACGTATTGATTAGAGGCACAAGATGGGCAGAGCATTTGAAGTCCGTAAGAGCTCGATGGCTAAAACAGCCAACGCAAAAACTAAAGTTAACTCAAAGTACGGTAAAGAAATTTATGTTGCCGCTAAAAATGGCGAACCAGATCCCGATGTCAATCAATCACTGCGTCGCCTTATAGAAAAAGCAAAAAAAGACCAGGTACCCGCTCACGTAATAGAAAAAGCAATCGAAAAAGCAGCCGGCGGGGCAGGGGAAGATTATTCTCCTGCACGTTACGAAGGCTACGGCCCAGGCAATTGCATGGTTATTGTTGACTGTTTAACAGATAACCCAAACCGCACAATTAAAGATGTTCGTTTGCCGTTTACTAAAACAGATTCAAAAATTGGTACTCCGGGCTGTGTTGCACACATGTTCGATCACCTTGCTGTACTGGGTTTTGCTGGTGATGACGACGAAGTCGTACTTGAAGCACTCATGATGGCTGATGTTGATGTAACCGATGTTGAAGTTGAAAATGGCAAAGTGTCGGTATTTGCACCACATACTGAATACTACAAAGCAAAAAAAGCACTTGAGGAAAACTTTGAAGGGATCAACTTTGAAGTAGACGAAATTACATTTGTGCCGCAAGTACATGTTGAAATCGAAGACGAAGAAGTAATTGCTAACTTTGATAAGTTCATCAATATGCTTGAAGACTGTGATGACGTACAAAACGTATATCACAATGCAATTGTTAAAAATTAATTTAAAGCAAAACTACAGTTAGCTTTAAATAAACAAAAAGCGCGTTTTGTGTAGGCAAAACGCGCTTTTTTTGCATTAAAGAAATGTTAGCTATTCAGCTAGGTTATGGTGTTTTGCTTTATATTTTAAGCGGTAGCTGTGTAATAGGGGCTCGGTGTAGCCACTTGGCTGCTTAGCACCTTCTAATACAAGCGCTAAAGCGGCTTGATAAGCAATACTATTTTTAAGTGACTCTTGGGTTTGCGCCATTGGCTTATACGCACTATCGTGCTCATTTTGGCCATCGACTACCTTGGCCATTTTAGCCATAATCGACTCTATTTGTTGCTGTGTACACACCCCATGCTGTAGCCAATTTGCCATATGTTGGCTTGAAATTCGTAAGGTTGCTCTGTCTTCCATTAAACCTATGTGATTAATATCAGGCACTTTTGAGCAGCCAATGCCTTGGTCTATCCAACGTACTACATAGCCTAAAATGCCTTGTGCATTGTTCTCAAGCTCACTTTGAATATCTTCTTTACTGAGCGTTTGCGGCTGGGCCATTAAAGGCGGTGTAAGTAAATCTGTAAGGCTTGCCATGCCGCGTTTGGCAATTTCTTTTTGCTCGGTAAATACATCTACATCGTGATAATGCATAGCGTGCAAAGTGGCAGCGGTAGGCGAGGGCACCCACGCGGTATTAGCGCCAGATTGCACATGAGCCAGCTTTTGCTCCATCATAAGGGCCATTTTATCTGGCATTGGCCACATACCTTTGCCTATTTGCGCTTTACCACTTAGGCCGCAGGCAAGGCCTGTATCAACATTACGATCTTCGTACGCTTTGATCCACGGCTGAGTTTTAATAGCAGCTTTTGGCAAAGCAACCCCTGCGTGCATTGATGTATGAATTTCATCGCCGGTGCGGTCTAAAAAGCCGGTGTTTATAAATACTGCGCGCGCTTTGGCTGCATGTATACACGCCTTTAAATTGACTGAAGTACGGCGCTCTTCATCCATAATTCCCATTTTAAGGGTGTTTCTTGGCAAGCTAAGCGCATCTTCTACCATGGTAAAAAGTGTATTTGTAAAAGCAACTTCTTCGGGGCCATGCATTTTTGGTTTTACAATATTGATACTTTGCGCACTGGTATTTTTAATGCCTGAGTGTTTATTTAAATCGTGCAGGGCGGCGGTCGCTGTAAACATTGCATCCATAATACCTTCAAATACGTTTTGACCGTAAATGTCGGTAATGGCGGGGTTTGTCATTAAGTGGCCCACATTACGGACAAACATCATGCTGCGGCCTTTTAGTGTAAGGCTACTGCCATCAAGGGCGGTATATTGCCTATCGTTTTGTAAGGTACGCTCTATGGTTTTATCACCTTTTTTAAACGATTCAACTAAGTTACCTTGCATCAAGCCAAGCCAATTTTTATAAACTTGTACTTTATCCTCGGCATCTACTGCGGCAACAGAGTCTTCGCAATCCATAATGGTTGTTAGAGCAGCTTCAAGCCGTACGTCTTTTAGGCCTGCTTTATCAGCTTGACCGATAGGGTGATGGTGATCTATTTGTAGCTCTACATGCAGGCCATTGTTTTTTAATAAAATTGCGCTTGGGTTTTGCGCCTCCCCTTGGTAACCAATAAGTTGCTCGGGGTTTTTTAGTTGGGTATGCGAGCTGTCTCTTAGGGTGATAGACAAGGCTCCTTCAACAATGGAATAGTTAGTGCTTTCTATGTGTGAGCCATTTTTAAGGGGCAGGGCTTTATCTAAAAATTGGCGCGCATACGCCATTACTTTAAAACCACGCACAGGGTTATACGTAGTGCCTTTTTCGGCCCCGTCGTCTTCACTGAGTACATCTGTGCCGTAAAGGGCGTCGTATAACGAGCCCCAGCGTGCGTTAGCCGCATTAAGCGCAAAGCGTGCGTTACTAACAGGCACAACAAGCTGAGGGCCTGCACTAAGCGCTATTTCGGGCTCTACATTTTGCGTTTCTATGGCAAAGTCTGCAGGCTCGGGTACTAGGTAACCAATCTCTTTTAAAAATGCTTGGTAGTGCGCGCTATCCCACGTTTTATGTTCTTTATGGTAGTTATCTATTTGTTGCTGTAATTGCTCGCGCTTAGCGAGTAGGGCGTTATTTTGTGGTGTAAGCGTTTGTACTATATTTGCAAAGCTTTGCCAAAACTGCTGCTCTGATAGGTGCGTGCCTGGGAGTAGCTGAGTTTTTACAAAGTTGGCCAGCTGTGTATCTACGCTTAGCCCTGAGTGTGTGAGAGTGTGTGCCATATTTACCTTCCTTAAACGGTCGCGGTGTTGTTGTGTGCGTTAAAGCAACCATAACGCAAAAAAGCCTCAGTGCGTGCTTTTTAACCATTCATAAAAAATATAGCGGTAATAACAACTATAAATTTACTAAATCTAAAAAATAAGCCTAATGTTGAATTAAGCGATACGGAGCACACACTCCTAGCCACTCTCACAACAATTTAAATAATTTATAGACCCGTTCGAAGGATTTTATTATGACAACATACACACGTGAAACCGATACTCTAGCAACACTTTGCCAATCTCAAGGTAGCGCATGGAAAGCCATTAACCCAGAGTATGCAAGCCGCATGCGTTTGCAAAACCGTTTTCGTACTGGGATTGAAATTGCACAATACACCGCAGATGTAATGCGTGAAGATATGGCCGCTTACGATAAAGACACCAGCCAATACACGCAGTCTTTAGGTTGCTGGCATGGTTTTACTGCGCAACAAATGATGATGGCAATAAAGCGTCATCAAAAAACAACTAAGCGCAGTTATGTTTACTTAAGTGGTTGGATGGTTGCTGCGCTTCGCTCTGCGTTTGGCCCGTTACCGGATCAAAGTATGCACGAAAAAACCTCTGTGCCGGCACTCATTGAAGAGATTTATACGTTTTTAAAGCAAGCCGATGCACGAGAGTTAGACCACTTATTTAACGAGCTTGATGAAGCCAAAGCCAATGGCGGCGATGTGCAAGCGGTACTTAATAAAATTGATAACTTTGAGACACATGTAGTGCCCATTATTGCTGATATTGATGCAGGTTTTGGTAACGAAGAAGCAACCTACCTACTTGCTAAAAAGATGATTGAAGCGGGTGCCTGCGCTATTCAAATAGAAAACCAAGTGTCTGACGCTAAACAATGCGGCCATCAAGCAGGTAAGGTAACAGTACCGCACGAAGATTTTTTAGCAAAAATTAATGCTGTACGTTACGCATTTTTAGAGCTAGGAATTGATAACGGTATTATTGTTGCGCGTACCGACTCATTAGGTGCAAGCCTTACGCAAAAAGTGCCTGTGTCGCAAACACCAGGCGACTTAGCTAGCCAATACAATGCGTTTTTAGAAACCACGCCTATTAACGGTGTAGATGATTTAAACGAAGGTGATACGGCAATGAAAATTAATGGCCAATTATGTAAGCCAACGCGTTTAGAAAACGGCTTGTACCAGTTCCGCGAAGGCACTGAAAAAGACCGCGTAGTACTCGATTGTGTTACAAGCTTACAATCAGGCGCTGATTTATTGTGGATTGAAACCGAAAAACCACATGTTAAGCAAATTGCAGAGCTAGTAAACCGCGTTAAAGAACAAGTACCGGACGCTAAACTTGTTTATAACAATTCACCATCATTCAACTGGACACTTAAATTCCGTGAGCAAGTGTATCAACAGTGGGTAGAAGAAGGTAAAGATGTAAGCGCGTACCCAACTCTTGGCGATAACAAAGGATTTATGGCACCAGAAATGGACGCTACAGAGCTTGCAGCCGAAGCGGATGTACTAGTACAAAACTTCCAGCGTGATGGCGCACGTGAAGCAGGTATTTTCCATCACTTAATCACGCTACCTACTTATCATACGGCTGCACTAAGCACCGATATTTTATCAGAAGGCTACTTTGGTGACATGGGTATGCTTGCCTATGTTCGCGATGTACAACGTCAAGAAATACGCCGTGAGCAAGCTTCAGTTAAGCACCAAGATTTAGCTGGCTCAAATATTGGCGATACACACAAAGAGTACTTCTCTGGTGAGAACGCACTTAAAGCCGGTGGTGAAGATAACACCATGAATCAGTTTTAACGTTTCTAGATAGTGTTACTCAAGGGCCTTACGGCCCTTTTTTTGTGGTTGATTATTAATACTATTCAGCAATAAGGCTTAATCACTTCGAGAGTTAAACGTGTCGTTATTGGCGTTAAAAAAATCTCATTTACGACTGCATGGAGGCAAAGCAAGGCAGGGGCAATTTCCAAGAGCAACTAAATAGCTAATTTTTGGTTAGCTATTTACACGTTTTCCATCTTCAAAATTGTTCACTTAAATAGGCGGATTTGTATGACTGTTTGAGGTTTAGATCAGCTTTTAACTAGCTCAGTTATTTTGAGATCAGAATTTAACTAGCTTTTAAGTCGGCCTGATTTAATAGCTTATTTTTACTTTAAATACGATGAAATAGAGGAAAAAACAAAAGAAAACAGCCGTTTTTAAGTTTATAACAGGTAATAAGTAAAATAATAAACCGAATTTTTACTAACTAAGCTCTGTTATAAAACATTTTTTTACTAACTGAGCGCTTATAAACAGTGACTCAAACCGATTTTTTACTAACTCAAACCATTAAAAACACAATAAACCGAAATTTTACTAACTGAAAACCACCTAAGTCCGATATGGTTAAATATTAAAACTGTAAAGGGGGTTTACAGTTTTAGCAAAATATTAGCCACGCAGAGGTGGCTAATATTAAATTTAGTCACAGTACTTACTTTTTGTTTGTATGTTTATCAAACCACCATTGGATATAAGCGACTTTGGTCATTAAATTAGAAGGGCGAGCTGTAATTCCATGCGAGGCATTAGGTATACGTACCATCGCAGTATCAACGCCTTGGAGCTTAAGAGCTTGGTAAAATTGCTCAGTTTCTGAAATTGGAGTACGGTAATCAGACTCACCTGTTAAAAGCATAGTGGGAGTTGTTACGTTCCCTACATAGCTAATAGGAGAGCGTTTCATGTAATGCTCCATATGATCCCAAGGCTTACCCGGAAACCAGTAATCAGCGAAGAATGGATAGAAATCGGCAGTTAGTACAAAACTGATCCAATTAATAACAGGTTTTGCAACTACGGCAGCGGCAAACCTATCAGTGTGACCTACAATCCATGCGGTTAATACACCACCGCCTGAGCCACCTGTAACAAATAGTTTAGACTCATCAATAAAGCCTTTTGCTATTAGCGCATCAACACCGGTCATTAAATCGTCAAAATCGTTACTGGGATAATTATGATGAATTGTCTGCGCAAAGGCTTTACCGTATGAATCGCTGCCACGAGGATTCATGTATAAAACCACGTTACCTTTGGCTGCAAATAATTGCACCTCGGTACTAAAATGCGGGCCGTAGTTAGCTACAGGGCCGCCGTGAATTTCTAGTACCAGTGGGTATTTTTTTGATTTATCAAAGCCTGGTGGATAGGCTACCCAGCCTTGAATCGGTAATTGATCGTGGCTTGATTTAAGCCAAATTTCTTCTACTTTTGCCAGTTGTTTATCGCCTAGTGCATCGGCATTGAGTGTGGTGAGGCGCTGAACTTTACCGCGTTTTATAGTGGCTATATCTGCAGGACGCTGAGTATCGGCAAGTGTAAAAGCAATGTCGCCATCTTCGCTTATATCAAAGTCACCCCCAGAGTAGGGGCGGCCAAAAGCAACACTGCCAATTTGCTCAGTGATCACTTTACGTTTGCCACTGCGAGGCTGATAGGCAAGGGTGGTTTGACCTTCATCTGCGTAGCTAAAGTAAACCCCTTTAGAATTAGCACTCCATTTAATTTGCCCCACGCTTCTATCAAAGTTAGGGGTTAGGCTTGTTGTTTTACCAGACTTTAAATCGCGTATATAAAGTTGCGTGTTTTCGTAATTAGTACGTTTATCGTCATACCCTGTATACGCTAAGTAACGCCCATCGGGAGATACTTTAGGTTGTTGATCTGGCCCATTGCGGTTGGTAATGGCCTTGATGTCTAGGGTGGTTAAATTAAGTTGGTATATTTCACTGTTGATTGGTTTTAATTGATTTTGTTCATGGCGATTGGCAGAAAAATAAAGGGCTTTACCGTTTTTACTGAAACTTACTTCACCCGCATTATCAAACTTATCGTGTGTAAGCTGCTTTGCATTACCGCCGTTGGCATCTATAGCAAATAATTGATTATAGCCTTTTTGTGTGTAGCCTCCACCGTCGGCTCGGTAGTAGACATCGTCTATAAATTTTGCTGGTTTGGCCCACGTCGCGCCTTTAGGCTTTCCAGGCAAACTTACAGGTGCGGCACTGCTACTGGGCACAAACATACTAAAAATAAGCTGATTAGAATTAGGGCTCCAAGTAATTGCACGTGGGCTGCTGGTTAGGTTACTTATTTTTGCTACAGCACCTGTTTTAAGCCATTTTATATAAATTTGGCTGCTACCATCGCGGTTAGATATAAATGCAAGGCGCTGGCCATCAGGTGAAAGTACTGGGGAGTGATCCATATGTACGCCAGAGGTAAGCGGCTGTAGTTGTTTGGTTTTATAATCAACTGACCAAATATTACTGACTTTACGGTCGGTTTTTATATCCATACGATTACGTACAAAGTACACCGTTTTACCATCGTCGGTTATATCAATTTGATTGGCATATTCAAGATTAAACACATCTTGTAGCTGTAATGTGTTGTCCTTTGCAAAAGCTAACTGGCTACTAGCTAGTAATAAACTGCTACTTAAACTTAGTGCTATAAGCGTCTTCATTTGTATTCCCTGTTGTGTTTTTTGTATACATAGTTATATGTCAGCAGGGAAAGGATGAAAAGCGCAATGCGGTGAAACAATAATTTGTAACTACGAGTTAAAGCTGTAAAGGGGCTTTACAGCTCGAAAGTATGAGTTATTAAGTTAATTCACACAGGGATTTAATTTCTTTAATAAGTGCAATACCGGCTGCATTGTCGCCATGTACACATAAGCTGTTAGCGTTTAAATTAAGTGTACTGCCTGAGCGGGTGGTGACTGTGCCATCGTTTAAAAGCTGTTTTACTTGCGCTAAAAGCGCTGGTTTATCGTGAACACTGCCCTCAAGGTGGCGAGATACTAAGTGTCCTTTATCTGTGTATTGCCTGTCGGCAAAGGCTTCTAAAATTAGCTCAACGCCTAAACTGTTTGCGGCTAAAGAGTGTTTAGCAGAGTCTTTAGTGGCTAATAGCATGAGCTTTAATGGCGACGGGTAGTGCGCAACGGCTGTAATAACCGTTTGTAAAATATGATCGTTTTTCATCATATCGTTATACAAAGCACCATGTGGCTTAACATAGCTAAGTGTTAAGCCTTGCACTTTGGTCATGCCATCAAGGGCAGCAATTTGGTAATGTAAGCAATTAGTCAGTTCTTGCGCACTCAGCGCCATAGAGCGCCTACCAAAACCTTGTTGGTCGGGATAACTTGGATGCGCACCTATTTGAACGTTATGCTGCTTTGCTAAATATAATGTATCAGCGATGACATCTGAGTCACCAGCATGAAACCCACAAGCAATATTCGCCATATCAATATGAGGCATTACCTCATCATCTAACCCCATTTTCCATGCGCCAAAGCTCTCGCCTAAATCGCAATTAAGTTTCATTTTATATCCCTTGTTTTTATTATTTTATGGTAACAGGCAGCACGCCGTGAGCCGCTACATTACCCAACAATACCTTTGCTAGCGCTGTAAATGCAGGCCCTGCAACCGCATTGTTTTTATCTGTATCTATATTGTACGCATAAGAAGCAAGCACTGCATCAGCTTTGCTACCAAACTGCGCTATGTCGTAGGGGGCACGTAAGCTTATAAAAATTGTTTTTTTATTCACTGATGCTGCAATATCCAGTAAAGATGCCAGCGCTTTAGGTTGCTCTGCCGTATTGAGCGCAAAGCGAGGATTGTCTTTTAAATCATCCATTCCGCCAATCTCTACTGCACTTTGGTTTGGTGTGGCGTTGCCCGCGATAACAATATCTGCGTTTTTAATTAAGTTATGTGCTTTTACTGGGTCAAAGCCTTGCAAACTGCTGCAACTATATTTAAGCGTAATGGAGCTTGTTGCGCTAAGTGCTTGTTGCATAGCCATGCATTTTCGTGTGTCGGGCATAATAATATGTACATGCTGCCCTTTAGTTAAGTTAAGGGGTAATGCGTTATTATTATTTTTAACCTCGGTAATGGCGTTTACGGCAAGCTCAGCTTCTATTTTTCGATGAGCTTTAGAGCCAATAATATTTTTTGCTTTAGCTAAGGTGCTTAATGGGTCTAACTTGGTCGTTAATTTAAACTTATTTTTTAACGTTGTTATACGCGCAGCCGATTGAGCCACTTCGTTTTTATTTAGCTGGTTGCTGTTAACCGCTGCGATTAGTTCATCCATGAGTTCGTCTAGTGCGTTTAAATCATCCGGTGTTCTTATTTCTATGGGCATTAGGGCTAAATCTACGCCTGCTGCAAAAGTATTAATAACCGCTTGGGTAGGAGTGAAAAAATCGCTAATGCCAGCCATATCAAGTGCGTCGGTAACAACTACGCCTTGATATTTTAACTCGCCTCGTAAAATATCAGTAATGATAGTACGCGACATAGTTGCAGGCTTAATCATACTTTTGCCTTTAGTACTAACAAATGTACTGCTATCGAGCTGTGGGTATTGAATATGCGCCGTCATAATCATCCCCGGGTTTTGCGTAGCAGTAATATCCTTAAATGGAGCGAGATCTTGCTTGTAAATTTCTTCTTTAGAATGGTTAACTTGTGGCAAGCCTGTATGGCTATCTACGTTGGTATCGCCGTGCCCTGGGAAGTGCTTTAACGACGTTATTACCCCATTGTTTTCGTACCCTGCAACTTGGGCTGCGCCAAGCTTACTGACCAAAGCTGGATTTTCACCAAATGAGCGTACATTAATTACAGGGTTGTCTGGGTTCATGTTTACATCTACGGTGGGAGCGAAGTTCACATTAATACCTAAAGATTTAAGTTCTTTTGCTATAACCGTCGCTATTTGCGTCGCGTATTTTGTATCGTGCTTTTCATATGTAGCCCCAATAGACATGTTACCAGTAAATGAGGTGGCCACGTCGCGAGGCAGTCTAGCAACGCGCCCGCCTTCTTGATCTATTGAAATAAATAAGGGCAGCTTAGAGCTCGACTTGCTAGCAGCATTTTGTAATTGGCTATTAAGGTTAATGGTTTGCTCAATAGATTGGGTGTTTTCAGAAAATAAAATTACCCCACCAATATTATGCTTTGTAATGGCCGCTGCTAGTTCATCAGGGAGAGACGTAACCGGTGTTCTACATTGTTTGCTTGACCCTTGTTGGCAAAAATAGCGTAAATCGAGTATTAGTTTTTGCCCCAGTTGTTGCTCAAGAGACAGAATAGGCTTAGCAAAAGAAGATTGTAATGGCATTAAACACCCAGATAAAAAAACAACAGACGAAATAAAGCATTTATTTAGCAAAACACACTCCAGCGCTAAATAGATAAGTACCAGTAGCTTATCTACTTTTTTATACAACTGCAAAGTGCAGCTGCTTGTATGAGCAGGGTAATTTATTAGGCGTGTATCATTGCTGAATACAGGTATTAGTTTGTACCAACATGTACAGCTAAAGTGCTTTTGGAGTAAGTAGTAATGCACTTTGCGTAAGCCACAGTATATATTTACACCGTTTGGTAACAATACACTTTTAACGCATGCAGTGGATGTTACAAAGGCGCTAACGTACATAGGTTTTGGCGCAATTAAACGTGGCAGGTGAGGGTGATGTTATTTCCAATGGTGGGTATGCTTATAAATAGGGGCTCTGCAAAGGGGATGATAAAAAGCTGAGAATTTAATAGTGTGCAGTTTAAATAAGTTCGTTAACTGCAAAAGCCTTGCTGTGGTTAGGTTTCAGGTTAGTTGCGAGGCTATTTATAGCAAAGCCCAAGCACTATTTATAAATTGTATTACCATAAAGGCTTGACATAAATAGTTAACTCTATATAGTGGGCCGCAGCTAGAAAGAAAGCATGATAGTTTATAAATCTTTATTTCGTTGTTGTATAAGTAATACTTGTAGTACCGTCCTGAAGTTTTTAAGTACCATCTCATTTTTTGCTACACCCGCTCTTACGAGCATATTTTTTATTTTTATATCAGGATATTACAATGTCTAACATCGTATCAGGTACAGTTAAGTGGTTTAACGAGTCTAAAGGTTTTGGTTTCATCGAGCAAGAAAACGGCCCAGACGTTTTTGCACACTTCTCAGCAATCAAAAGCGAAGGTTTCAAAACTTTAGCTGAAGGCCAACGTGTAGAGTTCACTCTTTCACAAGGTCAAAAAGGTCCTCAAGCGGATAACATCACTCCGTTATAATTTTTACTGTTAAAGTAAAAATAAAAAAAGCGCTTAAGGCGCTTTTTTTGTGCCTAAAATTTGACTGTCCTACCTAAACACCTATTCTTTTATAAAAATTTATTATATTTATTGTGGTGTTGTTATTTTAAAAGCCTTACTTTCACTCCTTTTTATATTTTGCATACAACCTGTTTTGGCAAATAGCTTTAAGCTAACTATATATACTGATCATTTTGCACTCTATAACTTTTTAAACGATGAAGGTGTTTTGACTGGTGTAAATTTTGATATCGTAAATACATTATGCATTGACGCAAACATAGAATGCACATTTAAAGTGCAGCCCTTTGCGCGTGCTATGAAGTCTGTGTCGTTAGACCCCCACTCAGCAATCTTTTCTGTAGCTAAACATGAAAACCGGGTAAGTGTATTCAATTGGTTAGGGCCATTAGTTTCAGGTAAAACCTACTTTTATAAATTGGCTGGTAACAATCAAGTACAGAGCGCTAGTTTGAGCGAGCTTAAAAGTTATACTTTAGGTATTGTTAGAGGCGATATATATGGCACC
Source organism: Pseudoalteromonas sp. S3776 (assembly GCF_005886915.1). NCBI lineage: Bacteria > Pseudomonadati > Pseudomonadota > Gammaproteobacteria > Alteromonadales > Pseudoalteromonadaceae > Pseudoalteromonas > Pseudoalteromonas sp. S3776. Next base: position 230,525 of record NZ_PNCU01000001.1, read on the forward strand.
CTAGTCGAAAAGGCGGGTTTTGAACGCGGCAAAAACCTCTTAGTAGTGGCACAAGAGCAAGAGTATATTGAGCTATTTATAAAAAAGAGGTTAGATTTAATTATAGGATCGGAGCAAGTCGTTAATAACCAACTTAAGGCATATGGTTTATCGCTAAGTAATGTTGAACAACTGTATGAGCTACCTGTTCCGCCTTCTCTAAAAGATAACTATTTGGCGTTTAATAAGCAAGTGCCTTTAGAGGTTACCAAGCGCTTTGAAATTGCGTATAACAAGCTTGTGCAACAGCGAGGACTGGCATATTTTATGGCCCCCTATGAAAACTAGTCAAGGCTAAATATCATAGGGTAGGGGCGTTGTTTTTACTACCTCAAAATAGGCTTCATTAAGGGCCTTTATATATTTTAGATCAGTATTTATGTTGGCGGCTAAGTATGCATTAATGGTTAATTCATCCACTTTATAAAGAAAGCTTAAATGGTTTTTTTCATAGCCTAAGTACTCTACCATTTTAACCATAAAGTTTTTATCATCTACAATTAAGTCGACTTTATTTGCTAACAACAGCGCATATGATTTTTTTATGTCAGAGGTTAGTACCACCTCAAAGCCTATTTTCGATAACGTATCTGTTGCAAAATCGTTACGCTGCATCGCAATTTTATATTTTTTAGCATCCTCAGTTGTTGAAATACTTATATCTGAGCGACTACTTAAGCTAATAAACCCTAGTTCAAAATGACCTACTGGAGCGCCTATCCAGTGAAACTTAGCCTCTCGTTCTGGGGTTCTGGCGAGGCTATATATAAATGTATTATCCAATGTTGTTGCTAATTTATAAGCACGCGCCCAAGGGTACATATGAATGTCGGGAGATAAGCCAGCAGCTTTAAAAATGTCGCGTATGAACGCAGTGCCAGAGCCTGACACCTCTCCATTAACGAGGGTTTGATGCGGTGGTGAAAGCTCCGTAACGACTAAAATTTGCTTGGATGAAGCAAAGCTAAAAAAAGAAAAAAACAGCAATAAAGATACAATTACACGCATTAATTAAGTTCATCTCATAGTGTTCAATAACGAATACAACGCTTAGCTGGCCATCACATAGCAAAAAGTAAATAGGTTTTATTTTTTGATAGTTTTGTGACTAATAGCTCATAAGCAAAACACACGCCACTTATGTGCAAAAGATGCAGCAACGTTACAGCAAAAAATTACTACTAAGTGTGGTCTAAGATTGCAAATTTACCAATAATTAAAAGGATATATGAGAAAAAGTTTATTTATTACGGGTGTTTGAGTAAACAGCTCGTTGAGGGAGGGACAAAGGCTAGTGCTTATTTAACAAAGGTGTAAGTTTTTAATAGACCTAAAACGATAAAAGGGCCTTGCGGCCCTTGGTGAAGTATCGTTCAAGTCAGATAGTGCTTTAACCCCTTAAAGTACTATCTTCTTGTTTTGCAACACCGGTGTTCATCTCATTAAGTTTCTAAGCTAGCGAGAGGAAAAACCCAGCAATTGCTGCGCTCATAAGGTTAGCCATAGATCCTGCTAACACTGCTCTGAGCCCTAAGCGTGCGATATCCTTTCGCCGACTAGGCGCCATACCGCCTAATCCACCTAGTAAAATAGCTATCGACGATAGATTAGCAAACCCACACAAGGCAAATGTTACAATTGCTTGAGTGTGCGCACTTAACGTATCGCGATAATTTATAAAGTCTAAGTAAGCAACAAACTCATTTACTACTAACTTTTGACCAATAAAACTACCTGCTATGATTGCCTCATCCCATGGTACGCCAAGTAACCATGCAACAGGGGCAAATACATAACCTAAAATTTCTTGTAGCGTTAAAGTAGGATAGTCAAACCACCCTCCAATTCCGCCTAATAAGCCGTTTAATAACGCTATTAATGCTACGAAAGCTAATAGCATTGCGCCCACATTTAGCGCTAAATGCATGCCGTTAGCTGCGCCTGATGCTGCTGCATCAATAACATTAACTGGCTTGTCTTCATCGCTATCTAACTCTGCAAGCGTATCTTTAGGTGTTTCGGTTTCTGGCACAATCATTTTAGCCATTAAAAACCCACCTGGTGCAGCCATAAAGCTAGCGGCAATTAAATACTTAAGCTCTACACCAATTATTACGTAACCTGCCATTACAGAGCCTGCTACCGTGGCTAAGCCACCTACCATTACTGCAAACAACTCAGACTTAGTCATGGTTGCTATAAACGGCTTAACTATTAAAGGTGCTTCAGTTTGGCCTACAAATATATTAGCCGTTGCTGAGAGCGATTCTGTGCGTGAGGTTTTCAATAATTTTTGTAAACCGCCACCCAAAATTTTAATTATCCAATCCATAATGCCAATGTGATAAAGCACAGCAACAAGTGCTGAGAAAAACACAATGACCGGTAAAACTTGAATAGCAAAAATAAAACCTAGCGTGTCTTGCGAAGCAAGTGGGCCAAATAAAAATCCAATCCCATCGTTTGCAAAACTAATAACCGAAGAAACGGCACTAGACATACTTGCTAACACATTTTTACCTGCTTCAAAAAACAGTACAAACCCACCAATAACTACTTGCATAGCAAAGGCTATCGCTACGGTGCGTAAGTTTATTGCTTTGCGATTAGTCGACGCCGCAAAAGCAATACTTAGTAGTACAAACATGCCTACTAAGCTCATAAATGTTGTCATACAGATGTTTCCCGTTATTATTCTTGTAGTAAATACTTAATTTTACTTTTAATAATATCAATCGCAACGCGGTTCATACCGCCTCGAGTCACAACCAAATCAGCGTTATGCTTTGAAGGCTCAATAAATTGATAAAACATCGGTCTAACAGTTGCTTGATATTGCTCAACAACAGATTGTAATGTTCTACCTCTTTTTTCCATGTCTCGTTGCATACGACGCATTAAGCAAATATCAAGGGGGGTATCTATAAACACCTTAATATCAAATTCTTTATTAAGTGCTTTATCACTTAATAATAAAATACCTTCTACTATTAAAATTTTAGCTGCAGCAACGCGGCGAGTTTCATCGCTTCGTGTGTGTTGTGCATAATCATAAGTAGGTACTTCGACAGAGTTACCACTACGAAGCTGAGTTAAATGTTCTAACATTAACTCATGTTCAAATGCATCCGGATGGTCGTAGTTAGTTTGCGTACGGTGTTCCATAGGCAAATGCGACTGATCCTTGTAATAAGCATCTTCTTCAATAATGGCGATAGCGCCTGGTTCAAGCTCATTAACCAACTCATTGTATATAGTTTGGCTAAAAAGAGATTTGCCCGACGCCGATGCGCCAGCAATAGCTATAATAGTTCGTGTCACTAAAGTTCTCACCCACACAGAAAAGGAAAAGTTGTTTGGTTGATCACAATAGCAAAAAAGACACGAATAATCTCTTTTGCTTTGCTTAAGAACGCAAATTTATAATGTTTAGCTTTTATGAAACAGGACTTATGTCCTGTACGGAAAATTCGTTCAGCGGATAAAGTAACCACCTAGAAGCAAAGTGAGGTCAACATGGCAAGAGCAATCATCTTAATGGCAGACAGCCTAGGTATAGGCGCAGCACCCGATGCAGACAAATTTGGTGATGTTGGAGCAAATACACTTGCCCACTTGTTAAAAGCATACCACGACGAAACAGGAAAAGCGTTATCGTTACCTAATTTATCTAAATTAGGTTTAATTGATGCCTGTGAGGCAGCAGGTGGCGAAACGTGTTTAGTTTCTGACCGTCAAGCATCACAAGGTGCATGGGGTTATGCAAAAGAGCTTTCAAGCGGTAAAGATACGCCTTCAGGGCATTGGGAAATGGCCGGCGTACCCGTGTTATTTGATTGGGGTTATTTTCCTAAAACACAGCCGAGTTTCCCACAAGAATTTGTAGATGAATTTATAGCCCGCACGGGTATTCCTGGTATTTTAGGCAACTGCCATGCATCAGGCACCACCATTTTAGAGCAACTTGGTGAAGAGCACGTAAAATCAGGTAAGCCAATTTGTTATACCTCTGCAGATAGCGTATTTCAAATAGCTGCTCACGAAGAGTCATTTGGTCTAGAGCGACTTTACGAAATTTGTGAAATTGCCCGCGAATTACTCGACAAGCTAAATATAGGTCGTGTTATAGCTAGGCCATTTTTAGGCTCAAGCAATGCAGACTTTGCTCGCACAGGTAACCGTCGTGATTATTCTGTGTTGCCGCCGTCGCCAACATTGTTAGATGTGTTATCTAATCACGGTGGTGAAGTAATAAGCATTGGTAAAATTGCTGATATATATGCACACCAAGGCATTACACAAAAGCATAAAGCCCCAGGGCTAATGAATTTGCTTGAAAAAAGCAGCGAAGTATTAGCAAACGCGCCAGACAACAGCTTAATTTTTACCAATTTAGTTGATTTTGACGAAAAGTTTGGCCACCGTCGTAACCCAGTTGGTTATGCAAAAGCATTAAAAGAATTTGACGATTACTTACCAACTATACTTAACCAATTAAATGCAGATGATGTATTAATGATCACTGCAGATCACGGCTGTGACCCAACCTTTCCAGGTTCTGAGCACACCCGCGAATATGTACCAGTTATAGCTTATCAACCGGGCATGCAAAATACCCCGCTTGGCGAGCGCAATAGCTTTGCAGATATAGGTCAAACCCTTGCACAGTGGTTTAACTTACCTGCACTTGAATACGGCGACGGCTTTTTAAATAAGCTTAACGCGCCTAAATAAAAAGGAAAAACAATTAATGAGTACTCCGCATATTAGTGCAAACGTTGGTGACTTTGCTGAAACAGTATTAATGCCGGGCGATCCGCTTCGTGCACAGTACATTGCTGAAAACTTTTTAGATGATGCAGTACAAGTAACTGGTGTACGTAACATGTACGGCTTTACAGGCACATACAAAGGTAAACCGGTAAGTATAATGGGTTCGGGCATGGGCATACCATCTATGTCTATTTATGCGCGTGAGTTAATTGTAAGCTTTGGCGTTAAAAATATTATCCGTATTGGTACCTGTGGTGGTATTGGTACAGATATTAAAATTCGCGACGTAATTTTTGCACAAGGTGCAAGCACCGATTCAAATGTAAACCGTGCACGCGTTCGTGGTTACGATTTTTCAGCAATTGCTAACTTTGACCTACTTTTAAACGGTGTTAACGCCGCTAAAGAGCTAGGCATAAAAGCAAAAGTAGGTAACGTATTTACTACCGATACCTTCTACCAAGCTGACGACACATTTTACAAAGACCTAGACAAACTAGGTGTACTTGCTGTTGATATGGAAACAGCCGGTTTATACGGCGTAGCAGCAGAGTACGGTGCAAATGCAATGGCATTATTCACGGTAAGTGACCACGTGATCACTGGTGAAGCAACACCAGCCGATGAGCGTCAAAGCACGTTTAACGAAATGGTTAAAATTGCATTAGAGTCTATTTAATAAGCGTAATTTTATTAAATTAGCAAACAGTTCCTTGGTAACGTATTCACTAAGTTTTGGAGACACGCCCAAAGTGAAGTGAGACTAAACCCCCAAAGCCGCATTTTATGCGGCTTTTTTTATGCCTATAAAAGCGTTGCTTTTAAAACGCCAGCAAGCTGCGCATTAACAAACAAGTAGCAGTGAGTTTACCTCGTGTTTGTTATTAATTTATCGTGGCATAAAGCCGCTGCTACTCATTAATTCTCTCAAAGCACACAGAGGCTCTTAGCGTTACACAAAGAACATGGGGATTGGCTCATCACTTTTAAATCACTTATTCTCTACCTCTAAAAGCGCAGCGTTTCTTAACCTCTTTGTGAATAATTGGCTTAACTTGTTTTCACCACCGAGAACACAGAGGCGCTTAGCGCTACACAGAGAAAACACGGTGATTGGTGAGCCATTTTTCCTGCTCTTCTCCTTCACTTCTCGGTGGTGACATAATCACTTTTAAATGAAAGCATAGGCCAACCAGGTAGCAGGAACTTACCTCGCGTTTGCATTGAATTTCTTTGCGGCATAAAGCCGCTGCTACTCATCTTTTTAATAAAACCAATGTTACCCAAATTAAAAACGTTATGTTTAAAAAGTAGTTGCTCGCAGTGTCACTCTACTTAAGTTAATGCTAGTGTATAAATTACAACCATTTATCATTTTTAAAGCGTTAAGCTATGGAGTTGACTATGTCTAACTGGGTAGATGCAACTGTAAAAAAAGTAATATGGTGGAGCGATACACTGTTTAGTTTAGTCGTAAACGCACGTGTAGAGCCATTTAAAGCAGGGCAGTTTACTAAGCTCTCGATTATGGATGGAGATAAGCGTATTGCACGGGCATATTCTTATGTAAACGCGCCTAATAACCCTGATTTAGAATTTTACCTTATTAATGTAGAGGGCGGCTTATTATCGCCTAAGTTGGCGCAATTAAAACCAGGCGACACTGTATTAATAGAGCAACGTGCTACTGGCTTTTTTACCCTTGACGAAATACCGCCAAGCCAACAGTTATGGATGTTAAGCACAGGCACCGCAATAGGGCCATTTTTATCTATTTTACAGCAACCAGAGGTATGGCAAAAATACACACAAATTAACTTAGTGCACGGCGTACGTTTTAATGCCGATTTAAGCTACCAAAACTTAATACACACGCTTACAAACGCGCACCCTACACAGCTTAATTATACTCCGGTTGTAAGCCGTGAGGAGCCCCAGCAAGGCCTAAAAGGGCGTATAACTACAGCAATTCAAAACGGTGAGCTGTTTAGTAAAACCCCACACATGCCAACGCCTGATAATGCCCAATTTATGATTTGCGGTAACCCACAAATGGTGAAAGACACAACCGAATTACTTTTAGCCAAAAACTTTAAACGAAATCGTCGCAGAGACCCAGGGCACATAACGGTTGAGCAGTATTGGTAAAGTGTATAACAATCATTTAATTGCTACCCGAAAACGCTCAAATTTGTTATGTTGCAGCATTAACAGCGTTATATGTTCATATTAGGAAAGTTATGAAATCGTTATCTATTATTTTTGCCACGCTTATTGCCACAGTAGCCCTGATCAGTTACGCAGCAGATCAAACCGAAGAGAGTCAACAAGAGCAAAAAAGCACCGAGCAAGCGTCAAGCTCTACTCAAGACAGCAGTTCGCAACCAAAAGATGAAAAGTTAAACACACTTGAGTACCAAGCCCCAAAGCTTAAAACGCCAAAAGTAGATACAACTAAACCTGATGATTCAAAAGTTCTAGGTAGCGAAACCCCTAAACCGGTAGAAAAACCAAAAACTAAAGTAGAAAAAGCCGCGGCCGTAGCCGAGGCAGAAAAAGCGGTAACCCAAGCCAAAGAAGCATTAACTGCAAAACAACAAGCTAAAGCTAAGCAGTCTCGTGAGTCGCTTGCTGTTGTAGAGCAATTAGTTGAAGCTTATAACGCACGTAACATTGAGCAATTTATTCGTATGTACGATGAAGATGTAGAGTTTTATATTTTCCCTAATGAGCTATTATTTAAAGGAAAAGAAAAGCTAATAGCCCGTTACGGCTTAATGTTTAAAAAATTAAAGTGCATTAATAGCTCGCCAATAAAGCGTATTGTGCACGGCGACATAGTAATAGATCACGAGCTATCAGAAACCTGTTCAACAGACGAAAACGTGGTAGATAAACGCTCTGAGTTAGTTTCGAGCTATCAAATAAAAGACGGAAAAATAATCCGCGTATTATTTTTTAGATAATTATAAAAGGCATACTATGCAGTTAGCAGACGACAAAAAAATTCGCTTAATGTACCGCGTTGAGCCTGGGTGTTTAGGGCCGCAAGGCGCAGATCACATAGAAGACTTTTGTCGTTATGCTAATAAGCACATTAAATCACCTTATTACGGGCAATTTTTGTTTTTACCGCGTTTTGATAAACAAAAAGACGAGCGCCAGTACAGCGTAAAAAACCGTAACTTGTCGCGAGTGCAAGCCAAAGCCTATTTAAACCATTTTGAGATTGATATAGATACCTTCGAAGAGCAACTCGACGAACTCCTCACCAAAGCCATCGATTTATACTTTAAACGCTAACGTTAACATTTTATTTGTTGTGCTTGCTCACGTTAGTAGCGAAGCTTCTCATTACTCAAATGATGTACTGCACAAAGAGAAAAAAGAGGAGTAAATGAGGAGTGAAGGTTGTAGGCGCGGTGCTTGCTCGCGCTAGATGCTAGTTACTTCTCTAAAGCGCAGCGCCTCTTAACCTCTTTGTGAATAATTGGCTTAACTTGTTTTTCACCACCGAGGACACAGAGGCGCTTCGCGCTACACAGAGAAAACACAGGTATTGGCGAATCACTTCTCCTGTTCTTCTCCTTCACTCCTCGGTGGTGACATAATCACTTTTTAAACGTGTTTACAGGAAATGAGCTTTGCGCGTAGCAGGAACTTACCTCGTGTTTGTTATTAATTTATCGCTGCATAAAGCCGCTGCTACTCATTAATTTCACCACAGAGGACACAGAGACACAGAGGAAACAATGGGGATTACTCCTGTTTTTCTCCTTCACTTCTCGGTGGTGACATAATCGCTTTTAAACGAAAGCTGTGCGCGTTTACCACTAAATTCAAATACTGTTTTGTAGAGCGAATTCTTACTGATGTGATCATTTATTAAATCACTTATGCTCTAGCTCTAAAAGCGGAGCGTCTCTTAACCTCTTTGTGAATAATTGGCTTAACTTGTTTTCACCACAGAGGGCACAGAGGCGCTTCGTGCTACACAGAGAAAACACGGTGATTGGTGAGCAATTTCTCCCGCTCTTCTCCTTCTCTTCTCGGTGGTGACATAATCACTTTTTAACGTGTCTACAGAAAATGAGCATTGCGCGTAGCAGGAACTTACCTCGCGTTTGGAATCCAATTTTTTTCGCGGCATAAAGCCGCTGCTACTGCTATTGTGGGCTTCGCACTTTGCGCCAATAACCCGCCTATCAATCTCTAGCTACCTGCCACTATCGCATTAAAGCTGTCGTTATCGTGCAGGCTGGCAAATGCGCTTTCGTGCAATAACTCATTACGTAAATTTGGCGAGTAATCAAGGGCCATTTTAATATCGGCTAATGCATCGGCATGTTTGTGTGTAAGTGCATACGCACATGCCCGCTGCCAGTAGGCATAGCCGTAGTCGCTATCTATATCAATGGCTTGGTTACATAACTCAATGGCTTTGGCGGTTTCGTTTAGCTCTAATAATGCATCCGCTTTGTAGGCAATAGCTTCTACATCTTCTGGCTTGCGTTTTAAAATTTCGTCAAATATTTCTATTTTGTTTGCAAAATCGCTTTCTAGGTTTGCGCGCATCCATAAAGAATGCACCTCATTAGTGACCGATATACGCTCCTGGTTGCTAAGTATTTCTTCTGAGCGTACACGTAGTTTTTCTTCAAGAATTTTTAAGCGATCTTCGTACTCGTCAGTGATCACACTTACACGCGTATTTACTATGTCTTCTACTTTGTTTTTAACATCACGCAGCGAGTTCCAACCTACTAAAACCAAAATAGAAGCCGTAGCAGTAATAATAAAAAACACATTATTAATTGTGTCGGTGGTGTAAATAAGCGCTCTGTCGGCGGTGTCTAATTGGGCGTGGGTAACTTGTTTAGTTACATCTTCGCGTAATTGTTGTTGGTCTTGGCGAACAGCTTTTAACTCATCAAGAATATAGCGTTCTAAAAGCGGTTTATACATAGGCTCATTTAATTGTGCTAACGCTTGTTGCTGTTGCTGCTCTGTTGGGGCAGCTGCCTCTTGTGCATTAACAGTATTTATAAGCGAAAAAAAACAAATAAATAGAATAGATATATAAAAACGCATGGGTACGCCTAAGTTAATTATTAGTGACTAACCGCACTTTAACATGCAAGGCTTATTGGCACTAGGGCGTGTTGGCTTTGAACTTAAAACAACATAGCAAATTCACATAACCTTAAAGCGCACTAATGTTAGGCAAAAAAAAGCCAGCCCAAAGTGGACTGGCAAAACTGCTTAAAACAACAATAAATTGTCGCAGGGAAATAACAGGAGTGAGTGGCCATAATAATCAAGTTAATCTGAACATTTACTTAATTATTCAAAATAGATTTCAATAAGTTATAAAGTAAAGGTGCATTGGGCTTAGTAATGCACCTTTATAAACAACTTTAATTTCATGGTGAAGGGGGGTATTCCAATGTGCGCTTAATTAAAAGCCACTTTCAAACCCTTCACATAACATTACGGGTTAACTATCTAATCCGATCACTTAAATTTCAGCGCTTAAACATTATCCAATAAACCAATGGTTTCAATCGATTTAATACACTGGCCTATACAATATTTGGGGTCTATATTATTTGAGCAGTAAATAAAAATTATGTACAAAATTAATATACCTTAGGGGTTACTTTAAATGTAGGCGCTGGGGCTTGAGCAAAATAGTTAAATTCTTCATTTAAAGTAAGGAGCTGATAATGAGCAGCACTAAAACGGGCCAATGCCCGGTAATGCACGGTAGTAACTCAGTTATTTCTAAAGTAAACACAGATTGGTGGCCAAATACTCTAAATTTAGACATTCTTCACCAGCACGACACCAAATCAAACCCCTACGGCACAGATTTTAACTACGCCGAAGCATTCAAATCTCTTGATTTAGACGCAGTAAAAGCAGACCTAAAAGCCTTTATGACCGATAGCCAAGATTGGTGGCCTGCCGATTGGGGTCATTACGGCGGCTTAATGATCCGCATGGCATGGCACTCTGCAGGTACGTATCGATTATCAGACGGCCGAGGTGGCGCAAGCACCGGTAACCAGCGTTTTTCACCGCTTAATTCGTGGCCAGATAACGCAAGCCTAGATAAAGCGCGCCGACTACTATGGCCAATCAAGAAAAAATACGGCAATAAACTATCATGGGCCGACCTATTTATTTTGGCCGGTAATATGGCATACGAATCAATGGGCTTAAAAATTTATGGCTTTGCAGGGGGGCGTGAAGACATATGGCACCCAGAAAAAGACATTTACTGGGGCGCAGAAAAAGAATGGCTAGCATCAAGTGATGAGCGATACGACAACGTAGAAAAGCCCGACACAATGGAAAATCCATTAGCTGCAGTACAAATGGGCTTAATTTACGTAAACCCTGAAGGTGTAAATGGTATACCCGATCCTCTTAAAACGGCTCAGCACGTACGTGAAACCTTTGCACGTATGGCAATGAACGATGAAGAAACCGCAGCGCTTACCGTAGGTGGCCACACAGTGGGTAAAACTCACGGTAACGGTAAAGCTGAACACTTAGGCCCAGAGCCCGAAGCAGCCGACGTACACGAGCAAGGCTTAGGTTGGAACAGCACTAAAGAAGGCGGCTTTGGGCGCAATACCGTAACATCGGGGCTAGAGGGCGCGTGGACAACCCACCCAACAAAATGGGACAACGGCTACTGCCACTTGCTGTTAAATTACGAGTGGGAACTAACCAAAAGCCCTGCAGGTGCGCACCAATGGGAGCCTGTAAATATTAAAGAAGAAGACAAACCGGTAGATGTAGAAGACCCATCAATTCGTTTAAACCCAATGATGACCGACGCCGATATGGCTATGAAAGTAGACCCAATCTACCGTAAAATTATTGAACGTTTTAACGACGACTTTGAGTATTTTTCTGACGTGTTTGCCCGCGCGTGGTTTAAACTTACACACCGCGACTTAGGCCCTAAAGCGTGTTACTTAGGTAAAGATGTACCAAGCGAAGACCTAATTTGGCAAGACCCAATTCCAGCGGTTGACTACACCTTATCAGAGGATGAGATTAGCGAGCTAAAAGCACAAATTCTTGATTGTGGCGTAAGCGCAACCGATTTAATTACTACAGCATGGGATAGCGCACGTACGTACCGTGGCTCAGACCGCCGTGGTGGTGCAAATGGCGCGCGTATTCGCTTAGCTCCGCAAAAAGATTGGCAAGGTAATGAGCCAGAGCGCTTAGCAAACGTACTTAACGCCCTTGAAAAATTTAAAGCAGGGTTAGCTAAACCTATCAGCATTGCAGATTTAATCGTGTTAGGTGGCACAGCTGCAGTAGAGCAAGCTGCAAAACAAGCTGGTGTTGATGTAACAGTACCGTTTGCGCCAGGGCGCGGCGATGCAACCGACGAAATGACCGATGCCGAGTCGTTCGAACCGTTAGAGCCAGTGCACGATGGCTTTAGAAACTACCTTAAAGGTGATTTTAGCGTATCGCCAGAAGAGCTACTGTTAGAGCGTAGCCAGTTAATGGGCCTAACCGCACCAGAAATGACCGTACTGTTTGGCGGAATGCGCGTGCTAGGCACCAACTACGCAGGCAGCAAGCACGGTGTATTTACTGATAATGTAGGCACGCTTTCTACCGACTTTTTTGTAAACCTAACCGACATGGCCAATAACTGGAAACCGTCTGAGCCAGGTGTTTACAACATTGTTGAACGTAAAGCAGGCACCATAAAATGGACTGCAACACGTATAGATTTAGTGTTTGGTTCAAATTCTATATTACGTGCATTAAGCGAATTTTATGCACAAGACGACAACAACGAACGTTTTGTACACGACTTTGTAAATGCATGGGTAAAAGTAATGAACGCCGACAGATTTGATCTTAAATAAATCATTTTAATAGGCACAAAAGGGGAGCAGCATCGCTTCCCTTTTTTATTGTCTAAATTTTAGTTTTGAGCTTGTAGGCTCCGGGCTTGTTCAGGGTTGATGTGCTGCTACTCATTAATATAACCATAGAGGGCACAGAGACGCACCGCGCTACACAGAGAAAACAATGGGGGGAGTCATTTCTCCAGCTTTTCTCCTTCACTTCTCGGTGATGACATAATAACTTTTAAATAAAAGCACAGGCTAACCACGTAGCAGGAACTTACCTCGCGTTTGGTATTAAATTTTTCGCGGCATAAAGCCGCTGCTACTCATTAATATAACCACAGAGAACACAGAGGCGCTTCGCGCTACACAGAGGAAACAATGGGGAAGTCACTTCTCCTGTTCTTCTCCTTCACTTCTCGGTGGTGACATAATCGCTTTTAAACGAAAACTGCGCGTCTAGCACTAAATTCAAATACTGTTTTGTAGAGCGAATTCTTACTGATGTGATCATTTATTAAATCACTTATGCTCTAGCTCTAAAAGCGCAGCGTCTCTTAACCTCTTTGTGAATAATTGGCTTAACTTGTTTTTAACCACAGAGGGCACAGAGAACACAGAGGCGCTGCGCGCTACACAGAGAAACACAGGTATTGACGAATAGCTTCTCCTGCTCTTCTCCTTCACTTCTCGGTGGTAACATAATCACTTTTAAACAAAAGCAGTGCGCGTCTAACACTAAATTCAAATACTGTTTTGTAGACCGAATTTTTACTTATGTGATCATTTATTAAATTACTTATGATCTAGCTCTAAAAGCGGAGCGTCTTTTAACCTCTTTGTGAATAATTGGCTTAACTTGTTTTTAACCACAGAGAACACAGAGGCGCTGCGCGCTACACAGAGGAAACAATGGGGAAGTCACTTCTCCTGTTCTTCTCCTTCACTTCTCGGTGGTGACATAATCGCTTTTAAATGAAAGCATAGGCTAACCAGGTAGCAGGAACTTACCTCGCGTTTGTATTGAATTTTTTCGCGGCATAAAGCTGCTGCTACTGATTAATTTCACCACAGAGGGCACTGCGCGCTACACAGAGGAAAGAATAGGGGAGTCACTGCTCCTATTCTTTCCTTCACTTCTCGGTGGTGACATAATCATTTTTAAACAAAAACAATGCGCGCCCGCCTATTTAAACACCCACAAAAAAAGGCGCTAAACAGCACCTTTTTTAAATGGTTTAGGCTCTATTTTTAGTTTTGAAACCTAAAAACTTAAACCTAAAACAGACGCGATATAAAATCGCGGCTACAACTTAAGCAATTTTTTTCTCTTCTATGCTTGCTAGGTATTCATCAAACGTACCTTGAAAATCAATAACTTGTTTATCTTTAATATCAATAATACGGGTGGCTAAAGACGATACAAACTCGCGGTCGTGGCTTACAAAAATAAGCGTGCCTTTAAAGTCTTTTAATGCATTATTAAGCGCTTCAATGGCTTCCATATCCATGTGGTTGGTTGGCTCGTCCATTACCAGTACGTTTACGTCTTGCATCATTAACTTACCAAATAACAAACGGTTTTTTTCACCACCTGAGCAGTTACGCGCTTTTTTGTTTGCATCGTCGGCGGTAAACAATAAACGCCCTAACATGCCGCGCACCATTAAATCGTTGTGCTTGGCTGTGCGCCACTGCGACATCCAATCGAATAACGTTAAATCGTTATCAAAATCTTTTGTGCTGTCTTGCGGGCAGTAACCAAAGGTCGCATTTTCTGACCATTTAATTTCGCCTTCATTGCATTTAAGCTCGTTTACTAAACAACGTAAAAAAGTGGTTTTACCCACACCGTTTTCGCCAATAATGGCAAGTTTAGCGCCGGCTTCTAATAAAAAGTCGCCGCCGCTAAATAAGGTTTCGCCATCAAAACCGTGCCCAAGCTTGGTGACTTCAAGCGCTTGACGATACATTTTTTTACCTTCGTCAAAACTAAGTGACGGGCTCATACGGCTTGACGCTTTAACGTCGTCTAGCTTTATTTTTTCCATTTTTTTAGCGCGCGAGCTGGCTTGCTTAGCCTTAGAGGCGTTTGCGCCAAAGCGGTTAACAAAGTCTTGTAGCTCATCAATTTCAGCACTCTTTTTAGCGTTTTCGGCTAATAACTGCTCACGCTGTAAGCTAGACGCTTCTAAAAACTTTTCGTAATTACCTGGGTAAATTCGCAGCTCGCCGTAATCAATATCGGCCATGTGAGTACATACCGAATTTAAAAAGTGGCGGTCATGCGAAATAATAATCATTGTGCATTTACGTTTATTAAGCTCATTAGCAAGCCACGTAATAGTATGAATATCCAAGTTATTGGTTGGCTCATCGAGTAACAATATGTCTGGGTTTGCAAATAACGCCTGCGCTAAAAGCACACGTAATTTCCAACCTGGGGCAACGTTTGCCATTAACCCATAATGAAACTCTTTATCTATACCCGCTTCTATTAGTATTTCTTCAGCGCGGCTTTCGGCTGTGTAACCGTCCATTTCGGCAAAAACGCTTTCAAGGTCGGCCACTTTCATGCCATCTTCTTCGCTCATTTCGGGTAATGAGTAAATACGGTCGCGCTCTTGCTTTACTTTCCAAAGCTCTACGTCGCCCATAATTACGGCATCTACAACGCTGTATTGCTCAAAAGCAAATTGGTCTTGGCTTAAGTTACCTACTTTAAGCCCCGGCGTAATCGACACATTACCCGCACTTGGCACAAGCGCACCGCTTAAAATTTTCATGAAGGTCGACTTACCACAGCCGTTAGCGCCAATTAAACCATAACGGTTACCGTTACCAAATTTAGCTGAAATGTTTTCAAACAACGGCTCTGCGCCAAACTGCATCGTAATATTTGCGGTGGAGATCAAAAAGTTAGTCCTAGAAAAGTACTGACAGGGTTATGGCACAGCAGGTGCGAAAATAGACCAGGCAATAGAAGTAAATAAGGCGGCAAATTATACAGCCCAAGTATATTAAAGGCTAGCTTATTGAAACGTTAATTTACTTGATTGCTTTTGAGCACGGCTTTATTGTAATAAAAAATATGAAAAAAGAGTGGGCTATGTCACCAGCTAAAATTCGTAGTGAAGTTATAAAACTGAGTAAGTTAAGTGTAAAGCAGCCAGATTATTACTTTATTCAAGGTTACTTTTTAGGGTTAGGTTTACTGCCCGACATGATAATGCCCAACCAATGGCAGGCAGACCTATTAGGTGAAATTAATTTCAAATCAGATACAGAGTTAAAGTACCTCGAAAGCCTGATGGCCAATTACAATAACAGCATGCAAAAAGTGATGAGCGAAGACTTTAAAATGCCCACTAAATGCAGCCTATCGAAAACAGATTACCGCGATTCACTCAAAGCTAATATGCCATTACCAAATTACTGTAAAGGGGCATTACAGGCACTTAAGTTTATTAATAAACGTACCTAGATAAAAGCCAAAAAGAGGTGCTCACAAGTTTAAATGAAGTACTTAATGCGTTTAGCTCTGAGCAAGCCGCAGTGAAAAAGTTTGCTAGCAATCAAGGTCTAGCGGAGTCATTTAAAAAGAATTACGTCTACTTTGTGGCCGATGCGCTTTACAATATTCGTTTTATTGAAGATCCCCACTGGAGCGATGAAGACGAGGCTGCGTTTAACGAACAATTTACAGAAGAGTTTTCACATCAGCAGCACAACGATGATTTTGCAGCAGGTAAAATGATTGATGATGAAACGATTGATCAGTTAATGGAAGCAATCCTTAGTGACTTTACCCCAAGAGCGTTTGAGCCGATAGAAGCGTTACTTGAACTGTTTGAGGGGGTTATAACAGAGCAATATATAGCACAAAACCAAGGCCATTTTTGGCTGAACCACGAAACACGGCCTTACATGGCATTACGCGCGCACCGTGCACAAATCAACGCGTTACAAGGCAACATACAACTTGCCATTGATGAATTAGAAACGCTGTTGCAACTAAACCCCATGGATAATCAAGCAAATCGTCATTGGCTAATGAACTGCTACATAATTAAAGGGCAGTGGCAAAAGTTAGATGCATTTTTAGCCGACTTTGACAGCGAAGAGCTCCATGCCACAGCAAGCCGTGCCTTGAGTGAGTTTCATAAAAATGGTGATTCAAGCCAAGCCAAACAATATAAAAAGAAACTTAAACAGCTTAATAAACATTTTATAAAAATACTCACCGGGCAAGAAAAACTAAAAGATGAGGGCTTTGATTTTTATAGCCCAGGTAGTAAAGAAGAAGTAGCTTTATACCTAAATTCACATGGCAAACAAGCCTGGATAGCAGCCGAAGGTAGTTTGTTTTGGTTACGCAAAAAGCTTTAAAAAGTGAAGGTTGTAGGCTTAGAGCTTGCTCGCGCAAGACGCGAGTTACTTCTCTAAAAGCGCAGCGTCTGTTAACCTCTTTGTGAATAATTGGCTTAACTTGTTTTCACCACAGAGGACACAGAGGCGCTGCGCGCTACACAGAGAGAACACAGGTATTGGCGAATAGCTTCTCCTGCTCTTCTCCTTCACTTCTCGGTGGTAACATAATCACTTTTAAACAAAAGCAGTGCGCGTCTAACACTAAATTAAAATACTGTTTTGTAGAGTGAATTCTTACTTATGTGATCATTTATTAAATCACGTATTCTTTACCTCTAAAGCGCAGCGTCTGTTAACCTCTTTGTGAATAATTGGCTTAACTTGCTTTTAACCACAGAGGGCACAGAGGCGCTGCGCGCTACATGGAGAAAACACAGGAATTAGTTGGTCACTTCTCACTGGTGACATAATCGCTTTTAAATGAAAGCATAGGTTAACCAGGTAGCAGGAACTTACCTCGCGTTTGGTATTAAATTTTTCGCGGCATAAAGCCGCTGCTACTTATTAATCCCCTGTGTCAGGGTATTTGTAGTCTTAGTGCTTGCTCGCGCAAAATGCGAGTTACTTCTCTAAAAGCGCAGCGTCTGTTAACCTCTTTGTGAATAATTGGCTTAACTTGTTTTTAACCACAGAGGGCACAGAGGCGCTTCGCGCTTCATAGAGAAACACAGGTATAAATAAGTCACTTCTCCTGCTTTTCTCCTTCACTTCTCGGTGGTGACATAATCGCTTTTAAATAAAAGCATAAGCTAACCACGTAGCAGCGAGTTTACCTCGCGTTTGGTATTAAATTTTTCGCGGCATAAAGCCGCTGCTACTTATTAATCCCCAGTGTCAGGGTATTTGTAGTCTTAGAGCTTGCTCGCGCAAGACGCGAGTTACTTCTCTAAAAGCGCAGCGTCTGTTAACCTTTTTGTGAATAATTGGCTTAACTTGTTTTTAACCACAGAGGGCACAGAGGCGCTTCGCGCTTCACAGAGAAACACAGGTATAAATAAGTCGCTTCTCCTGCTTTTCTCCTTCAGTTCGCGGTGGTTAATTTGGCTTGTAGGCTTACAGCTTGCTCGCGCAAGATGCGAGTTACTTCCCTAAAGCGCAGCTTATGTTAACTTTTTGGTGAATACATCACATAAAGTCAACTTACACAAATAAGCGTGCATTATCGGTTTTGGTGTTCAGTATAAAATAGATAAGTTATGATTATCTTAGTTTTTACTAATGGTTTTTTATTTTGAGCAATAATATTTTTCAACAAATAGTTAATTACTTGCAGAAAAATAGCGACATAGAAGTGGTTTGGCTGTACGGCTCGCACGCCAAAGGTACAGCACAACCCCATAGTGATATTGATCTTGCTATCGCTTTTAAAAATTTTGACCTTAGCTCTTTTGATAAACGACTAAGGCCAAAAGAGCTCGAATTAGAAATCAGTAATGTACTTAGTTTAAACGAACAGCTTATTTCAATCGTTGATATAAACTTAATCCCCAGTTACCTTGCATTCAATATTGTGGAATACGGGGATACAATTTTAGGTAAAAATAGCCTTAGAGCGATGAAAGAGCAGCAGCGTATTTATAGCCAGTTTGAATTTGAGATGATAGCGAGTAATCATGACTGATACAGGAATAGCGCTTTATATAAAAGAAGTAACACGACATATTGATGAATATATGCAAGAGCTCGACGATTTAAGTCAAATAGATCAACTTAATAATAGAGACTATCGTGCCGCAGAGCGTTTGCTACAGTTAATGACAGAAGTATGTATTGGCTTATCTAAACATTGGCTTAAAAAGTTTAAAAATACGACAAGCAGTAACGCCTACCAAACATTTAGCGAACTAACTCAACTCGGTGTTTTAACTGATAATGAGCTGCTTTCATGGCGTAAAATAATCGGTTTACGAAATGCGCTTGTGCATGATTATTTGAATATCGATCAGGAAATTGTGAAGACGATTATAAAAAAACAGCATTATGTAACTATGCATTTGTTTAGCCAAAAAGCGCTGGCCGAATTAGCAAGCTAATTTAGATAAAAGGGGCAAGAGTAAAAGTCTACGGGCGGCGGGTATTGGGCTTCCCAGCACTTCTGACCTTGAACTTTAGGCCTTCTATTTACAGCATGCGCATCAAACCTCTTTGTGAATAATTGGCTTAACTTTTTTTAATCACAGAGGGCACAGAGGCGCTTCGCGCTACACAGAGAAACATAGGTATAAATAAGTCACTTCTCCTGCTCTTCTCGGTGGTAACATAATCACTTTTAAACAAAAGCAGTGCGCGTCTAACACTAAATTCAAATACTGTTTTGTAGACCGAATTTTTACTTATGTGATCATTTATTAAATCACGTATTCTTTACCTCTAAAAGCGCAGCGTCTCTTAACCTCTTTGTGAATAATTGGCTTAACTTGTTTTTAACCACAGAGGACACAGAAACGCTTCGCGCTTCACAGAGAAACATAGGTATAAATAAGTCACTTCTCCTGCTCTTCTCGGTGGTAACATAATCACTTTTAAACAAAAGCAGTGCGCGTCTAACACTAAATTCAAATACTGTTTTGTAGGCCGAATTCTTACTTATGTGATCATTTATTAAATCCCGTATTCTTTACCTCTAAAAGCGCAGCGTCTCTTAACCTCTTTGTGAATAATTGGCTTAACTTGTTTTCACCACAGAGAACACTTCGAGCTTCACAGAGAAACACAGGTATAAATAAGTCACTGACATAATCAATTTTTAAACGCGTCAACAGGGAATGAGCATGGCGCGTAGCAGGAACTTACCTCGCGTTTGGAATCCAACTTTTTCGCGGCATAAAGCCGCTGCTACTCATTAATTTCACCACAGAGGGCACAGAGGCGCTTCGCGCTCAGGTATTGGCGAATAGCTTCTTCTGCTCTTCTCGGTAGCAACATAATCACTTTTAAACAAAAGCAGTGCGCGTTTAACACTAAATTCAAATACTGTTTTGTAGGCCGAATTCTTACTTATGTGATCATTTATTAAATCACGTATTCTTTACCTCTAAAAGCGCAGCGTCTCTTAACCTCTTTGTGAATAATTGGCTTAACTTGTTTTTCACCACCGAGGACACAGAGGCGCTTCGCGCTACACAGATAAACACAGTTATAAACAAGTAACTTCTCGGTGGTGACATAATCACTTTTTAAACGTGTCAACGGGGAATGAGTATGGCGCGTAGCTGGAGCGTACTTCGCGTTTGGTATTAAATTTCTCGCGGCATAAAGCCGCTGCTACTTATTAATCCCCTGTGTCAGGGTATTTGTAGGCTTAGAGCTTGCTCGCGCGAAAACACAAAATGAATAAAACCCCAGGTTAATAGGGTTTGTAAATGCGCTTAATAGCCGCCTTGTTATTTTTAATAAGGCGATTAATTACAGCAACCTCGTTAAGCGTTATTGTTTTTTTGCTCATTATAAAATGCACATTATTTACGTGAACAGGCGCTACTTGCTCAACCGGCAATATAGCAGCGTAATTTTTAGTAAAGTAAGCGGCCACTAACGAATCATCCACTACAAAATCTACCCGCTTTTTATTAAGTAAAGCAAAGCGTTTATCGGCCTCGGAGGTAAGCACTATTTGCTCGCTATACTTTTCACTTAATACTTTAAATGTCTGCCCTAAATAGCTACCGCCATTAATACCCGTTGTTAAGCCTTTTTTAAAAAGCTGCTCTAAGGAGCTTATATTTGCCGAGTCAGTGTGTTGATACAACATCATAGCTTCTTCGCGGTAAGGCAAACTAAAGTGAGCGTACACCTCACGTTCGCGGGTTTTGCTCGCCGCAAACATTAAATCTATACGGCCATGTTTTAACTCTTCTAAGGCACGTTGCGAGTTAGGCAATAAGGTAAAATTTATACAAAAGGGAGAGTCTTTAAAAATGGTTTTAATTACATCTATTTCAGAACCCGTTAAAGCATTATTTTTTAGTACAACATACGGCGGCCAATAGCGCTCGTTAGTGCCCACGTTAATTGTTTTATCACACGCCACCGCACTGGCACAAAATAGCCCCAAACAGGCTACCCATATTACTAAATATATACGCAATTTACTCATTCAAATAACGCCTTAAGCGCCGCGTTCTTTTTTAAAATATGCGCGTTAATAATGTTAACCTCATCAAGCGTTACCGTTTTTTTGCTCAGCATTAAGTGTATTTGGTCTTTATTTATAGCGGGTATAGTAGGGGCCGCAATTAAATTTTTACCCCGCTTACTTAAATAATTGCCTACTAGCTCATCTTCTATTGCGTAATCTATACGTTGTTTATTAAGCATCTCAAAGCGCTTACTGGTTGCACTAGTGTACTCAATTTGTTTTTTATGGCTGTGTTTATACTGCTCAAACTCTTTGCCGTAATAGCTACCAAAATTAGCGCCAATGGTTAAACCTTGGTTAAAAATTTCGGCTAAATTTTTAGCTTTATGTAAATTGTTTATATTTTCGTATAAACGCATAACCTCAGTGCGGTACGGCTTTGTAAAATGAACGTGTTTAGCGCGCTCATTGGTATAGCTGGCCGCCCAGCCTATGTCTATTCGGCCATAGCGCAGCTCGGTAAAAGCCCGTTTAGAATTAGGCAACAGTTTTACTTCAAAGCAAAAAGGCGAGTCTTTAAAAATAATATTTAACGCTTCTACCTCTTTACCCTGAAACTGCCCATTAATACCCATAACATAAGGCGGCCAAAAAGCATCATGCGAGGCAACCGTTAGTGTTTTTTCGCAGGCAAACACACCCCAAGAAGCACTAAACAATACACACATTAATAAGGTTACTAATTTATTCATTAAAACTCTAAGGTACGTTTTTAATCATTATTTAAACAGTATAACCCAGCAAAACAATATAATAATGAATGAGACGTTAAAGTTGTAAAAAAATGTATCTAAAAGCAAAGGGTTTACGGTTGATAGAAATGATTAATGCAAAATTCAATACAAACAGCGTATTAAGCATTTCATAGTTTATATTTTAGGGTTGCTAATCAAACACTGATAACACTATTTGTGTTATCTTTAATTCTCTAATTTAAGGACTGGTTAAATGATATATCTTGATTCAGCTGCTTCGCATCCGCTTCTTCCAGAAGTAAAAGTTGCTTTAATAGACGCCTTCGACAATTGTTATGCTAATTCCGCTTCTGGGCACCTTTTAGGTGAAGTTGCTTTGAAAAAGGTTGATGAAGTAAGAGAAGAATTTGCAGACATAATTGGAGCCTACCCTAGTGAAATAATCTTTACTAGCGGCGCTACAGAATCTAACAATATTGCCTTTAAGAGCCTTTTACTCAACAGTTCTCATCCTAAAGAAAAAAACCATATAGTAATAAGTGCGATTGAACATAAATGTATTTTTGCAATATGCGATTATATGAAACTACAAGGTTTTGAAATATCTATAGTCATGCCTAACGGTGAAGGGATAATTGACCCAAAAAGTATAAAAGAAGCAATACGTCCTTCTACTGCTCTTGTTTCTGTAATGCACGTAAATAATGAGCTAGGGACTATAAACCCAATTACAGAAATTGGACAAATTTGTTTTGAAAACAATATTCTTTTTCATAGTGATGCAGCACAAAGTTTTGGAAAAACAGAGATAGATGTAGACGACATGAATTTAGATATTATGTCGTTTTCAGGCCACAAAATAGGGGGGCCAAAAGGTATAGGTGCGGTTTATATTCGTGACTTAAGAAAGAGAAATGTACAGCCAGTAATACACGGAGCAGGGCAGGAGCAAGGAGTAAGAGGCGGAACCGTTGCAGCGCCTTTAGTCTTAGGATTTGGTGAGGCTATAAATTATTTTCCACAATCCTATAAAAATTTGGCTAAGAGGCAAATACGAAATTACTTATTAGAACAGCTTGTTCAAGCAGGTATTTCTTTTACTGTAAATGGAAATGAAGAAGCGTTACCTCATATAGTTTCTCTTACATTACCTAAAACAAATATTGGTGTTTTAGTAAGAGATAATGAAGACTCCTTTTGTTTAGCTCAAGGTTCAGCGTGTTCTTCTAGAGAAATAGAAGCCTCGCATGTTTTAACCGCATTAGGGTTAAGTCGTGAAGAGGCTGAGCATACTTTTCGTATAAGTTTTACAAATCAAATTACAACTAAAGAAATAGACCAATTTGTTAACGCTATAAAAAAAGCGGCTATTTAGCCGCTTTCATATTATTTATAACATGTTACACAGGCACCACCGCCTTCTGCTTCATCATAAATATCATCTAGCTCATTAAACTCGCAGTAGCCTTCAAAGTCGCCTAGTAAAGCATTACGGCGCTTCTTTTTATTGAAGCGAGCTACTTTCTTCTCGTGATTTTCAATAATACGTTTTTGAACTTCAGGATCTTCTAATGTTTCTAGAGGCTGGCCTTGTCCCATCCAGTAAAAACGTTCCCCTACTGTGGTATTATTATCATCACCTTTTTCAAATGCTTTTGCTTCTTCAAACAAGTCAGGGTGCTTTTCCATAAGCTTTACCCATTCTATTTTTCTTTGGTAAAAACAAAATGTACAGCCAGAACGCGAGCGCCATTTATAATATTCAGGCAACTCCAAACCATTACGTTGCAATATATTTTCAATGTCACTCCTAACTATGCCGTGCTCTCTAAATGGAAAGACCGATTCTATAGGTTTTTCAATTGTCATATAACCAGAGCGATCAGGTTCATCAGCTCTAATGCCAACATAGTTTTTTATTTTATAGCCATCTTGTATAAAGCTATCTAGCCACTGCTCAAACGGCTTTAACTTCATTTGAACAGTACACCAACGGTCGCGCTGTGAGGGTAAATAATTACCATGCTCTTTTAGTAGGTGAGCAAAATCTTTTTCACCACGCCCTTCAATATTATTCAAAGAACGCGCATTTAAACGGTGTATATATCCCAGTTTCTCTTCAAGTTGATCAATAAACTCATTCGTTTCTGGCAGTTCATAGCCTGTATCAGTAAAAAAGTACTCTACATCTAGATCTGGGTAAGTTTCTTTAACAAATAGGGCCAAAGCACTACTGTCTTTACCGCCAGAGAGGCCTAGAACATGTTTAACTTTCTCTGTCATCTGCTACCTCAACTTCATTCTGATCCATCAAATTTGTTAGTAAATTGGTAAGTGCTGCAAGTTGCTTTTCTTTTGGCATTTTTGCAATAGCGTGTTCAATATTATTCACAGCTGTTTGAACGTCACCGTCAGCAGCTAAATCATGCTTAGTAAAGCTACTATATTCCTGATGGTTACCATCGTTATCTGTAGTTATAAAAGCAATGGGTTTAGACGAGCCTTGAGTATTAAAATTACTGAAAGATTCTATGCGCCTAAATTGTACACATAAATTTTGCAGTTCGTCTAATCCATTTCTTAAGTGCTTATCGGTCCAATTACGCTCAGGAACACCAGTTAAAATATTAATTACGAACTCGAATTTAGCTTTACCATCAATATACTGTGATAAGCGTTTAGCAAGATCTTTTACCTTAGGGCGCTTAGCTTCTTTTTCAACTAAATCACAGCGCTCTTTTAAGGTATTATTAAAATCTTCACCAAGCATGTTCACTATAATTTGTTTGAAGCCATTAAGTAGCATGTCATGCTGAGCACTTAGGTCTTCAATTGCAGTCTTTAGATATGAGCCTAGTTTTTCTTCAACTTCTGGGTCATCTTTTTTAAATCCAAAAACTGCAGGCAAGTCATCTAAAATAAGCTTATAAGGGTCGTTGGCAGCGATAACTTTATTTCTAAAATCCCTTGCTTGTTTAGTAAGTCCGTTTTCGGTTGAGCCAGTAAAGCTTTCACCACTTGTTTTCTTAACCCAAGTCGGCAGTTTATGAATTATTCCTACGATATGTTTAGCAATATTTAAAATAGCTGCCTCATTTTTAGCTTCACCTAAAGTGGCTTGTGCAAGGTTATCTAAAAGGTGACTTTGAATTTCTGATATTTCAAAATATCTAACTCCCGCTTCGCTCGGGTACTTATAGATTTTATTGACAAGCTCTTCATCAAGTTCAGGAATAAAAACGAACTGCTTCGTTGAGTCCCAATCGTAAAATGCTACCTGTCCCTCTAAAGACTTCAAAAGTGCCAAACCATATATGCGGCATAATCCAGCTGTTAAGCCATAAGGAGGTAACATCCACATTTCATAAAGCTCAGCCATGGTTACATGCTGTTTAGCTGAATTGTTCTTTATAAACTCAAATCCACTTTCAAATAATTCATGCATTTGAGGGTTTGCAGCTATTGCCTCTTTAGTCCAATTGCTTGGAAACAAATAACCTTCAGGTGTTTCACAATGCCACCCTTTACTTTTTAAACAAGAAAGGTAAAGGCCCTTTTCTGGTGGGAATGCTTTGTCATCAAAGCCTAAATCTTTTTCATCGCCATTTTCAAACATAGCATTCATTAATTTACGAATTGCGCTATTTGCACTGCCCGAAGGTTTAGAACGATTAACTAGCTCGTTTATAACAGGTGGTGACTTATGGAATATTTTATCAGCGATATTAGAGGCTATTGTGGCTAGAGGTTGTGTTGCTAATTTTTTACCGCAGTACGACCAGCTAGCATTTGTATAAGCATTCTGTATTTCGCTGTCTACATTCGCTTGGGCGAACTTTATTCGGCTTTCTAGTTCGTTTTTAGCAATTAAATCGTGTGTGATCTTTTTCTCTTCTTTTAAGATCTTACGAAGTGCTATTAACTCAATGGCTGCCGTTTTTAAATTAGTAAAGTCTTTGAGCGTACCTATTATTACAAACGGCATTTCTTTCGCGTTTTCTTTTAGAGTTTTAGCGACCTCAGGGTTTGTTGGTAAAACAAAGTATGTGAATGCCTCGCCTGTTTTTGGTTTAGTTACAAACGTTTCAAATACAGCGGTAT
The DNA here is from genome assembly GCF_005886915.1 of Pseudoalteromonas sp. S3776. Classification (NCBI taxonomy): domain Bacteria; kingdom Pseudomonadati; phylum Pseudomonadota; class Gammaproteobacteria; order Alteromonadales; family Pseudoalteromonadaceae; genus Pseudoalteromonas; species Pseudoalteromonas sp. S3776. The sequence continues at coordinate 256,594 of NZ_PNCU01000001.1, forward strand.
CAAACTTATTTAATAATTTAGTAGTAGCCCAGCGCATAGTGCCGGTTTTATGGTAATGAGCTGTTGCTAAAATATTTTGTGGTGCAGCGCATGCTTCAGTCCAATCAACACCTTCACTAATAACCTCAATTTGCTCACTAATAAGGTTATTAATATCAATATCACTACCTTGAAACACAAACAAAGCATCGTGTTTCTGGCGATAAATAATTACAGTGCTTGCTTCTAGTTCTTTAATTGCATCATCAACGTCATTTGATTTATATCCACGACAAACAAAGTAGTCTTTAATAAAACTTCGTTTAGCATGTAACTGATGATGAAAGCCAAAAATAGTTAATAAAGCAATAACCTTAGTAATAGCAATATGGAGTTCGTCACCTTTTTGCTCAGCTCTATATATAGCATCAGAGCCTTCAAGCCATGCTTTACTGTCCTGCGAGGTAACAATTAAATGATGTAAATTATGGTAAAGGTAGTCCCAATACATTTCTGGTCGATAAAGATTTAGCTCTTCATTTAGCTCACAGTAATTTGAATCTAAAAACTCTCTAAAGCCAAACTTTTCGTGGGATGCTAAAAAGCCAAATAAGCTGCGTTCGTTTTGAGAAAAGCGACGACGAGATACAGGGCCAAGCAATAAACTCACTATAGGATCTAGTGGCAGTGTTGTGCTAAGTGCATGCCTGTTTTTATTTTGGTTTGTAAAAGCGCCGCTTACAGTACTAACTAAATCGGCGTATTTAGACTGTATTGCATCGGCTACCTTAGGTGCACGGTATATCGAATCACCTACTAGCGTTAAAGACTCATCAATCGATGGGTTAAAGCTTAAATCGCGGTAGCGGCCTTGTACTTTGCTCCATTCTTTTTGAGTTTTAACATCTTTATTCTTAGCGTAGTCAGAAAACGCTTGATGTAAAAAGCCCATGAGCAAAACAGGTCTTTTTGCTTGTTGTACAATATCAGCCAAAGATTGAAATAAGTGTAAATCTTTGTTCTCACGAGATTGATAATCTAAGGCTTTACCCATTTCATCAAGTAAAATTAAAGTACCATCTTCATTTTCACTTGGTTTTTGTAAAAGCTTTTTTATTTCTGCTAAGCATTTATCATCGTCAAAGCTCGCGACTTCTTCTGAGTCAAAATCTTGGTCAAATGCATTTAGCAAGCTAACCAAAATACTGTTTGCGGGGGCTTCTAAACCACAAACATGCTTAACAGTTTGCCAGCCATTTTTTAACGCAAAGCGCTCTTCAAAATTGGTAACAACGCTTTGAGAGCTGTTTAATTTTTTTAGTGCATAATTACGCTGCTTTAAATCTGTAGAAAGCAAGCATGATAAAAACAAAGCAACGGTAGATTTACCCGAACCATAAGGGCCTGTAATTGTAAATGCACGTTGTGTACTATTTTCAAATTCGCGACTAATAGTATCAAGTACATTTATAGCTGTACCATGCAATACAAACTCATCAATAAATGGAGAAAAATCAGTACTCTCGGTATCAATTCGTGTCGAACTTTTGTAGCGTTGATTTATTGTAATTAAAGATTCAGACATGTTATTTACCGTAGTACATTTTTAAGTAATCGATTGCATTATTTTTTATATCAGCAGATATATTTACTTGACGTAAGCCTAAAGAGTCAACCCAAGTTACATTCTTATTTGTAAAGCCTTGTGCTTCATCTAACTTCTGTCCTAACCCAGACTCAGAGAGCCTAAATATTCTGCCAGGTGAGCAAGGTTTAGTAAGTAAAGAATCAAAATCAATAGTGCTTACATTAGAGTCTTTTGTTTCCTCATTAAAAAACTCAAGCAATGCATAAATAAATATTTCAACAGGTAGTTCAGGGCGTTCAACAAGGTTGCTTACATAAAAGCCGCCACCATTATCTTGTACTAAATTTAATTCAGCTAAAGGTGACGTAAAATGGTCTTCATCAACTTTTACAGCTTTTTTTGTTGTGCTATTTTTTTGTTTTTTGCTGTAAGTGTTTAAAAAGCAATCTACGTCTTTTTTTAATGTGCTTAGATTACCTAATTCTGTTTTAACGAGGCGTTTTGCATCATCATAACAGTCATCTACTAGCTTATTTTTTTCAAAATATTGAACGTTAGAGTAGTTAAAAAAGTAACGGTAAGCAGTTAGGCTCATGTTGTTAAAGTTCAGCCAAAAATGAATAAGCCATACAGAACCAGGAAGCTCTAAAAAAGGGTCGTGTCCATCTACGGTTTTATCGCCAAATAAAAACTTTCCGTTATTTGCTACAGAATGAGCTATTTCACCTTTATTTATTTTTTCTATCACATTAGCCGACTCAGCCCAATACTGAATCGCCTTAACCATATTCTTGCCTACACCTAGTTCAACAATAGAGTGACGTATACTTTCTTCGTTAGAAGAAAAGTTTCCTTTATTATTCAAGTGATTAATAGCTTTAAATAGCCATCCATAGCGTAAAGGGAAGGTGTCGTGCCCTGTGAATTTAGCTTTCATGCTTTGTATTTGCCTCTGGAGAATTTATCCAATACCGTTAATAGTATCTTGAAATATAATGAAGAGAAAGGTGTTTTTGTATATACATACAGTTATTGCACACCTAAAAGAAAAAACTATTGTATTCAACTATATGGTTATGTAATCTTACTTTAACAATACTTAATGAGTAATGAAATTTCATTATTTTATAGTTCAACAGTTAATGTAAATTAATGGATTTTTTTAATTACTAAGGGACTAACCTGAATGCAAAAATCTTTAGATATTTTTAAAGCGGAACCAAAATCGGTTTATGATGTTCTATGCGACACCAGTAAAATGGGCTTTTATATGCCTGCATACCAAAGACCATATTCTTGGGAAGAGGCTCACATTAATGACCTGTTCACTGACTGCGATAATGTTTTTAGAAACTTGCTTGAATCGTCAGATGCAATAATATTCTTGGGTTCTATACTTACAGTTGAAGATAATGAAGCTAAAACGGTTTTCCCTTTTAATAAAAAGCAACAGCCTTCAGATATAAGGTTAGTAATTGATGGTCAACAACGTCTTTCGACTTTGACATTAATTTTAGTAGCGCTTAATGAAAGGCTAAGACTTCATTTAACTAACCTGAAAAAGCTGATCGAGAAAGAAGAGTCCGAAGATATCAAAGATTCTTTAGAGGTATTAAAAGAGTCTATCGCGGAGTTAATTACTGATACTTCAAACACTGTAGTTCAAACAGCTGCGGATCACCCTCTTTATAAAAGCTTCCCTAAGATAATTCGCTCTCAGGTGGATTGTTGGGGGAAGGATGAAAGAAAAGCTACCTATAATAGCCCTATAGCAGAGTTATTAATTTCCTATCAAAAGCACGTTCTAGAGTGCAAGACATTAGACAAGTTTACAGAGTTTGACCGTAGTGTTTTAAATGATAGTAGTAAGCGAGTTAGCGAAAACCTTAAAATTATCAGAAAGTTTTTAGGCTATATTGAACAAGGCTTTAATCTAAAAGGTACAGATCAAGAAAGGTTAACAATTGACGACTTATTGAATGTAGAAACATTAGACCTGTGCTTAGATCTCCCTATTGATGAAGAGTTGAAACTCGCTGCTCAAAAACATGTCAAGGTTTCACCAATTATTTTTGTTGTAGCTTTTGCTAAATTTCTCTTACACCGCGTTTGTTTAACGTATGTTGAAGTTAATAATGAATCTTATGCATTCGATATGTTTGAAGCCTTAAATACAACAGGTGAACCACTTACAGCAATAGAGACATTTGTTCCTAAAGTCATAGAACACATTGGTAAAAAGCGTGACGTTAATTCAGATGATGCAGATGAATCAATCAATGTTTTGAAGTCAATAACTGATCGCTTCGAGAAGTTAATAGCCACCAAGGAAAAGAACGATAAAACGAAGGCTTTAATACTAGCTTTTGTTCGAGCTTATGAGGGCAAAGTAAAGGTCACTCATTTACGTGATCAAAGAAAGGCTATGTTAGATAGTTATGAAAAAACTGTGGATATTAGCCGAGATGACTACTTAAACTATTTAGCTACTACTACAGATTTCTTATTTGATCATTGGCAGGCTCTTGAGCCAAACACTCAAGGTTTAGCCAATGCTGAAGATTTAGATATTTCTAATCTATGTCTACGCTATTTAGTTGATATAAAACACGATATTGTACAGCCTCTTTTAGTGCAGTTTATACAACAAGATAAAAAATATGACCAACTTGCATCAAAGTCTTCGGGCTTTAGTGAGGTTTTAAAAGCTATTACTGCATTTAGTGTTCTCTGGCGCGCCATGAGTGGAGGGGCTGATGGTATCGACGGTGTGTATAAAAGGTTACATGAAAAAGGGTTTGAAGTAGGAGGAGTGTTTAATAAAGCTTATAGGCTCAGAGGTAGTACATTGAGTTCTGATGAGTTTAATGTTGCAAACCTCAAGGCTTTTTTCAGACAAGAATTAGATTGTAAAATTTCTTCTAAAGAGTCGCCTAAAGAAGCGAGTTTCGACCAATGGTTAGATATTTCTTCCAAGCAGCCCCTTCTGACTAAGCAGAAAAGTATTAAGCTTTTGTTACTAGCTGCTTTCCATGGAGTAAAGCTTGAAGGCGAAGATTTTGTTCGAACTAATGATAGTAAGTCTCATTTTTTAAATACAACAATGTGGAAAATCTTATCAAAAAAAGACAGGGTAAAAAAAATATACTCTGGTAATGTACAGTGGAATGATAAGTCTATTGCAGACCCTGAAGTTTTTAATAAAATAGGAAATGTCTTGGTTGATCCAAGAAATAGTATTTCTGTAGATGAAGCGTGGGCTGATATAAAACAGTCGCTATTATTAACCCTTAACAATGACTCAATTGAGCACGTGGACAAGTTGATTAATGAATTTAGCGGGCTTTCTGAAGAGACGAAACTGCATACCTCAACTCTGTTGTTAGAGAGTAAATTTGAAGAAATTACTTATTGTGAAGAATGGGATAAAAGGGCAATAGAAGAACGTACACATTTGTTACTAGCTAATGCTTGGGAAAACCTATATAGCTGGTTAGAGTAGTTTTAATGCTTTTTTCTAGTTTACCCTTAAAACCGAAATATAACTCTGAAGAAGACGATATTCTTCAGAGCTTCTATACTCCTTTGCTTAGCTGCGCTGAAAGATATGATAGGGCTGTAGGGTATTTCAGCGCGGCAGTTTTAGCTAGTGCTGCCAATGGGTTAGAAAAATTTATTGACTCAGGAGGGAAGATAAGGTTAGTTATAGGCGATCCTCTCACTGATCTTGAGTATGAAGCGATACTAAAAGGTATGGAAAGTCCTATTGAAGCCCGCTCAACTCAACTTAGCGAAATACTTCTAAATTCCACTAATAAAAATCTTGATATCTTAAGTTATTTGATTGCAAATAAACAATTAGAGGTTAGATTTGCTTTTACTTACCAAGGAATGTTTCATAAAAAAGTAGGCATTTTCTACAAGGCTAGTGAGATAGTTGTTTTCAGTGGTTCAGCAAATGAAACTCTTGCGGGCTTAACTAAATATAACTCGGAGGAGATATCAGTTTATTTTAGCTGGCGCGACTCCTTTTTGGACTATGGCGAGGTTGAAATCGAAAACTTCGTACAATTATGGGAAAACAAACAAAAGAGAACAAAAGTTGTTCCTCTTACTTCTGAGTTTTACAAGAAAATTCAAAAGGGTATAAATCTTAAAGATTTAAGAAAAAAGATATTTAAAGCGGAAAAAACAAAATTAAAAACTGCACATAATCCCTTTTTTTCATACAGCTTCAAAAAGTCAGATCAGTCAGTTAAGAAGATTCAACTGACTCAAAGAGTACCGAGAAAGCCTTTAACTATAAAAGGTAGAGCATTTGATTTATTCAACCATCAGAAAAAAGCTATTTGTAGCTGGAAGAAATCAGACTATAGAGGATTGTTAAAGCTTGCTACAGGTGCAGGGAAGACAATCACATCTATAACCGCTATTGTCGAATTATATGAACAAAGAATTAAAAATAAATTAAGTACATTCACTATTATTAGCGTGCCTTATATCGAATTAGCAAACCAGTGGGTGGATGAGTTAAGTCAATTTAATATCTCAGCTATAAAGTGTTATGAAAAGTCCGCTAATTGGAAAAATAGCCTAGATGCTAAATCATTACTCTACCTTAATAATAAAATAAATTTTGTATGTGTTGTAGTTGTTAATAGGACTTTGGTACTAGATGATTTTCAGAAAGCAATGAGTAAAATCCCAAATAATGATATCTTGTTCATAGGCGATGAATGCCATCACCTTGGTAGTGAAGGGTTATTTTCATTTTTACCAAATTCAAAATATAGAATTGGCTTGTCCGCTACGCCATTTCGCAGTGATGATGATGAGTTGGAGGGGTCTCCATTTAGTGACAAAAATAAACTAAATCTAGTTAACTACTTTCAAGGCATTATAAGTGATTACTCTCTAAGGGATGCAATCAAAGATAATATCCTGGCGCCCTACCGATATGAAGTTATTGCGGTTTATCTTAATGAAGAAGAAGAAGCACTTTATGAAGAATTATCTTTAAAAATTACTCGCCTGATTTTGGAATCAAAAAAAGAAGCTTTACCCTCAGATAAAAAAAACTTATTAACTAGCCTTTGTGGACGGCGTTCGCGACTTTTAGCGACGTGTAAAGGCAAGTTACCAGCGCTTATTAAATACTTAAAAAATAAATCTGAATTGGATTTACAGCATTCATTAGTATATGTCGGTGAAGGTAAAGCTCCAGAGGCTAACAACCCATATATAGAAGATGTTACTAAAGAGCTATTTGCAATTGGTGTCAAAGTTGCAAAATTTACTTCTGGTGAAAGTAGTGTGCAAAGAAAATCTATAATGAAAAATTTTAAAAATAAGGAAATAGATGCATTAGTTGCTATGAAAGTATTAGATGAAGGTATAGATGTACCCGTATGCAAAACGGCTTATATACTTGCGAGTTCCAGGAACCCGAGGCAGTACGTGCAAAGAAGGGGGCGAGTATTGAGGAAGTCTGATTCGAAGAGTGAAGCTAAAATTATAGATTTTGTTGTATTGCCCTCAAAAACTTCTAAAACTCAAGCAGCAGAAAATTTGAGAAAAGCAGAATTAAAAAGGATACAAGATTTTAAAGCAACCTCATTAAATCCAAGTGAAGTTGAAATAGAGTCAGTTAATTTAGGATTGTATTAGTGAATATTAATGAATTAAAGAGGTTGCTAGAAGAAGCTAACCTCGAAGCAGAGAAAGCATATGAAGGCTACTCAAAAAAATCTACAGCACATAGAGCCGCTTTGAGAATAATGCAATTTGAAAAAGAGTTACATTATGGAGATGTTACATCCTCTCAACATATAAAGAAGATAAAAGAAATAATTACTATGCATGCAGAAGATATAATAAATGAAACTACTAAAGCTTGAAATCAAGAATTTTCGACAATTTTATGGCAAGCAAGTTATTGAGTTTGCGACAGATGATGTGCATTCAGTTACCTTAATTCATGGTGAAAACAACGGTGGTAAAACTGCGCTCTTAAATGCTCTTAAGTGGTGCTTATATGAAGAGACAACTGATAACCTTCAGGATTCAAATTTCTTAATAAATAAGCACGCTTTAGCCGAAAAAAAGAATAAATATAGTGTTATTGTTCAGTTAATTCATAATAACAAAATTTTTGAAATCCAACGTACGGCTACACATTCTCCTAAAAAAAATATTCTTAAAGTATTTGAAATTAGTGATGATGGTTGTTATGCAGAGACTGCGGAGAAGTCACCTAATACTTTGATAAATTCTTTGCTACCGAAAGAGATGTCAGACTACTTTTTTTATCAAGGTGAAGGCACAGGCACATTAAACAGCCAGAATGATTTTAGTCAGATAAAAGGAGCTATTAGCAAAGTTTTGGGTTTAACTGTTGCTGAAAAAACACTAAGCCATCTTTTTCGGATAAAAAGTGATTATGTGAAAGAATTGGTAAGTTATGATACAAGCAGCGAGCTTCAGCAGTTAGCAACTTCTAAAGAGCAGATTTCTTTAAAATTAAATAAAAGTAAAGAATCTTTAGCGCTAAAAGAAAGCGAGTTAGCTGAAGCTGATAAAAAATATCAATCAAATATGCAATTGCTCAGCAAATTCGACAAAAGTGTTCTTGAAGAGAGAATTAAAGCTAGGCAAGCATTAAAATCGTCACTAAGAATAATTGAACGTGATAAGCTCGCAAAAGAACTTAACTACGAAAAAAATCTTTCTAAATGGTTACTCCAGAGCTTTGACAATAAATTAGCTAAATTTGATTTAGAAAGTATCGATATCAAAGAGCTGAAGAACTCCCATAAGTATAGTGTTGATAAAAATTTAATTAATGAAATCCTCAATAAGAATGAGTGTATTTGTGGTAGTGACCTTCCAGTACATTCTTCTGCTTATAAGTTAATAGAGGAGCTACAAAAATCTGCTGTAGATATCAACCTTAAGAGAAGATGGCAAAAAGTCACATTTTTAAAATCTAATTTATCCAAAGGCAATCATTCAAAACAAATTATGCTTTCGTTCTTGACTGATATAGAAAACTGCAATGATGAAATAATACACTTACAAAAAGAAATTGAAGAGTTGAGCCATTCTATTGTTGAGTCAGATATAGACGACATAAAAAGAGTTGAAGCCCAAATTTCTGAATCGAAAGCTAAATATGATAGTCTTTTAAAGCAGGTGAATAGCTTGGAAGTTGATATTAAGAGACTTACGGTTGATCTCTCTACTATCGAGCAGAAGCTAATTAGGTTGGGTTCCTCACAACCTATAGCCAATAAGTTAAAAACAATAATTCAGGCTACTGAAAAAATAATCAATTTATACGAAGAAGCAATAAATTCAGCTTCTAAAGATGTTGATTTAGATATTCTAAGAAAAATGAAGGTGCTATTTAGCCGAGTTGCATTTAATGGCTATTCCGTAAGGAAAGAGAGTGGTGACAGAGGTAGCTTTACATGGGCTATAGTAGATAGTGAAGGTAGAAAAGTTGCTGCAGGGAATGGCTACCAAGCAATGCTCGCGATCTCTTTCATAATTTCCTTGATACAGTTTTCGAAAGACAGAGCACAAGCTAAGCAACATCTATTGACGCCAGGCGCGGTAGCTCCTTTTATTGCGGATTCAATTTTAGCTTTTATTGGTCCTGATAATGGTAGAGAGCTTGTAAAGTTCATTTCAGAATCTGTTGAACAGTCTATTTTTATGTTTTCGCAGGCGCAATGGACAGAAACGCATATTGATAAAGGACTTCGAGAAAAAATTGGTAAAGAATATAATTTAGTTCAACATACAGTTTTAACAGAGGAAGAGTTTAAAGGTGTATACCCCACTAAACTAGTCGTTAAAGGTAAAGAGTTTGATGTTGTAAGGTTTGGCAGTGAGTTTGATAAAGTTACTATTGAAGAGGTTGTTCTAAATGGATAATAAAATTGAATGGTACAAACTAAGAGTTCACCGTGAAAATAAATTTGACGCTTTAGTTAGTAAATTATGTGCAACAAAAGACGCAAATAATAATGCTGTATTTAAAACTGTAAAGGAGTTTATGGTTTTTGCTGCACTTATTGGTTATCAGTTAGGAATGTATAAACCATTAAATAACAGAGCTCAATCCACTTCTATTTCAATGGAAACGTATGCTAGTACAGATCACGACGCTTATATATACATATTGGCGCTGACTAAATATCCTGAACTTGAAATTCTTAAAGATGAACGCCTTAGGGATGCTATCGGTGTTTTTGAAAGCTATTGCAATGCCGGTTTACATCATATAGACGAATGGTTAATAAAGAATACAGACAACCCAGTTTTGAAAGATGTGTTATTCAAAGAGACGCTAGAATATTTAACATCCGAGGAGTTTGCTAGTGATAATTCCTCTCTTTGAAAAATCGATAACCTTTTAACAGTGTAAATTTACTTTTCAAATGGCTGCTAAGTTGTTGTTGGTTTAACTTAGTGTGGCAGTTAAATTCTATTACTTTAAAAAGGCGTTTATTAAACGCCTTTTGCTTTTTATAGTCCTCAAAAGTGTCATCAATATAATCAATTTTATTAAGAAGTAGTGGGCGCTTTTCTTCAACGACGTAATCAAAAAAGTCTACATCTTGATCTGCCATTTTTATTTTTACACGCTCTTTTAACTGTGGAAGAGGTGAATCATAAAATGCTTCATAGCCAAGCAATGTTACTTTACCTGAATGTATATGAATTTTAATAAGCTGAATATCATCAAGCTCACCGTACATTTGTAGAGCTGCGCCTATATATACGCGTAGTACAAGTGGCAATAAAGTAGTAAAGTCTTTATGCAGCGTTAGTGCATGAGGCTGCCCATTTTCATAGTCGATTTTACTTGCAGGTAATAGTTTTTCGGCTTCAATACACAGTGATTCAATCAATGCGCTGTCTGCTATTTGAAAAAGCAGATCAGTAGCTTGGTGTTGTGCAATTTTGTACGTATCGAAGAATGCTTTTATATCGCGCTTTAAGTCTTCAGGTTGTTGTGTGTAAGGCTTTCGCTTTTCAAACATAGCAAGTGCAAAGTAAAGGAGTAAATCTTCTTTACGCATGGTTTCAGCGGCTTTTAGTTCATCTTCTTCAAACCATTTTAAGACAAGTTTTAGGGCTTTTTTATTGGAGCCAATAACCTCTTTTATTTTGTCACTTTGCGCAAACTCATTGTTTGATGGGCAGCGGCCAAGGGTTAAACATGTAAGCCAAAACGATTCAAAAAGTTGCTGGTGTTGCGTAAATAAAATTCTCGCTTGTTCTTCATTAACAGGCTCCGGCGCTGTTAGGTGTTGCCATTTATAAGTACGTTTATGGCGGTTTTGTAAAAAGTGCTGTTCAAGCTGTTTATCTTTAAATATGTAATAAATGCCAGGGGCAACAGCAATCGCGTTATCGTCAACGCTCATTTCTATAAATGCCTTAAGCTCAGCCTGCGTATAGTATTTTTGAAAAGTATTACGGCTAGTTATTACACCATCTTTGTAAGGTTGAAACTGGCTAACGAGTGATTCGTTACCTAACATTGCAGATACAACCAATAACTTTTGTGAAAGCTCCCATGCGCCAAGCAGAGCTTCTATTCGCTCATCACGGTCTTCTATTACATTAATTACAAAACCAATATTAACAATGTCAGAAATAACTTTATCTGCATCAGGGCGGTAATTTAAATCCCAACCTAAGGCATCTATTCCATGAGCCTCTAACTCTCGTAAATCGTCTCCTCTGCCGCAACCATAATCAAATATCGAATAATCGCCATTTAAAAAGCCGTTTTTAGCGAGTGTTTTTAAAGGGGCAGAAAGTTCATGCCGGACAATTGCCGTTAAATGTCGATCAATTGTTTTGTCATCCGTAGGACTTTGCACTACTGAGCTACGAAATAAACGCCCATCAACTAGCTCATACCCTTTTTTAGCGATTAAACGCTCCCACGAGCCTTTAAAGCCTATCATACGTGTGTTTTCGTATAGACCGGCTTGTTCGCCCTCAGCAGTTAAGTCACAAAATAATTGATAGTGCTTATTAGTTGGCGAAATCATGGTTTCTTTTCGGTGCAAAATAGGTGGGTTTTCGCTGTTATCGTACTTAGTGATTTTATGACTAAGCTTTGCTAGATCTACAGTTACGCTTTGTTTTAATGCGGGGTAAGAGTCATGATAAAAAGTAGGGTAGCTTAATAACGAAAGCCTGAAGTCGTTTTTAAATAACTTTATTAGATCGTAATCGGCTTCATCAACCTTGAGTGCTTGGGCAACAACTTTTATAAACTTAACTAATTCAGCAGGTGCATCAGAAAACGCGTCTTTATGAAAATAAATAGCGTCAGGTAGCTTTTTGGCTATTTTTACTTTTTTTACAAGTTGCTTAAATTGCTCTGCGTTCATAGGTTAATAATTTGCTAGGTGTAGTGCCTGCACTTTACAGGGGCTTAATGTATCCAAACTATATAGCTCATCTTGTTGATTTACAATGCAAGGACACTCAGCAATATAAAAGTCGATCCCTTTTTCTGTTTTTATACTTCTCAAGTAAACAGGGACTATAGGCATAGATGAGGGCAGCTTTTGTAGTAGGCTTAAACTGGGGTAAAGCAATTTGTGTTTTGCTAGTGAATCAAACTTATCGCCATGTTTTGCTTCTATTACAAATAAATGTTCTTTACCGTCTCGCTTAGCAACAAATACAGCGTCGATTTCAACTTGGCCATTTATATGCTCAAGGGCAATATCTTCGTTAGCGAGTGGCTTAAAGTTAAACGTGAATGTACTTTGCCCCGTTGCTGGAACAACTATTGTTTTATCATCTTTTAAGTTAAGTGCTTCAGCCATTAGCCCTGACGCTATAGCTAAATTAACTACGGAGGTTTCGGTAACTTTAGGAAGTAGTTGAAATGCAAATAAGCTTCTTATTGATACGTTTGGTAAAAATAGCTCTGGTTGTAATTGACCAAACAGCGCTTGATCGTTAAAAAAGAAATCGTTTACATCATTTGATTTTACAAGAGAGAAATAAGTTTGATTATCGCCTAAGCGAGAACCAAGCCTAAGTACCATCGTATTATAATCTCGTAAAATTTTTGGCAGCTTTTTTATTGAATCTATCGATATTGATGTTGCAGTATTGGCTTTTAAATTATTGGTACTTAAATATTTTTGAAAGCTTTGAGGAGTAGACACTTTTTGCTCATTGGCTTGCATTTCTTGCAGTAAATTATGAAATATCACTTATTCATCCTTGATTTCAAAATAATAAAAGTACGCCCGTCCGCGCTTTTCAAACTTAAGCTCGCCACGTTCACGTCGATGCATTAACTCGCAGTCTGTTATTTTAAGATGTTTTAGGGCTTCTTTACTTGAAAGCCATTTTCCTTTTTTATTTACCATTTAAGTTACTCAAATTACGTATCAATTTAATATACCTAACTCTAAGTACATCGACAAATTTAGCTTAAACGCTACAGCTAAGACATCTCCCCGTGATCACATCCGAAATTGAATTAATGATGAGTAATTAACAGCATGGATGCTGTTAAAAGCGTAGCTTGGCCATGGATGGCCTATCTACGCTGGTTACGTTCATATCATTTTTTAAATTGAGGGAATAATGTGATCCTCGGGGCGCCGAGAGATTCCAAAGAGAAGTCGGCGGTTACTTCTCTTTGGTTGCCATCGCCAACGCGATATTTATGAACTGTTTGTATTATTTCAAAAGCTCTGCTTTTAGCGCGAGCAAGCTTCGCGCTTACGCCGAGTTTTAACAGAACACTTTGATATAACCTGTAGACGCGCAACTTGTTGGCGTTTTAAAAGCAGGGCTTTTACGGTGTTAATTTATTAAGTAATGAGAAGCTGCGCTTCTAACGTGAGCAAGCTCGGCATTTACAGGTGTTTAGGTGAAATTTGTTGAATAGATTGTACGGAGTTTGAATTAAGCGACATGTACCTGTTTTTAAGGTATAACGTAAACATTGTGATTATAGGAACTCCCCATGGATGATTTATTAAACCAAGGTTTAAGCCTTTTAGTTATTGTAGGTAGTGTTTATTCCTTATTAGGTGTTTTGTTTCTCAAAATATGGCTTCATCAAAAAAATGCCAAACTACCTGTTGAACGAAAAAAACTCAAACGTGTTGCTGCGCAAACACTTAGTGAACAAGTAAATGACAAGATTGTTGATGTAATAGGGCTCATCTTTTTATCTGCGTTGATCGTTACGATGCCTTTTGCCATTAAAGGGATAGCTGAAGTATTTGCCAGCGGTGAGTTAAATTACTTTTTGGTTATTTTAATTGCATTGGGTTTAGTTTATGTAGCAAGAAAGCTGTGGGTTAAATCAAACCTTTTGATAAAGCTTAAACTTGGGCGAGATGCGGAGCTTGCCGTTGCATCGGAGCTTATAGAGTTACAGTCACATGGGTACCAAGTGTTTCACGATATACAAGCTGATGGGTTTAATATTGATCACCTAGTGGTAGGGCCAAATGGTATTTTTGCTATTGAAACAAAGGGCAGGTACAAGCGAATAAAAGATGATACAAATTACAAAGTTAAATTTGAGAAAAATCGTTTAGCGTTTCCCTCTTGGTTTGAAAGTAAGCCGTTAGAGCAAGCCCAAAATCAGGCTAATTGGGTGAATAAATGGTTGCAAGAGGCAACGGGCTTCAATACCCAAGTTTTGCCAATTCTATGCTTTCCAGGTTGGTTTGTAGAGCTAAAGCAAAGGCCAGAATTCCCTATCGTTTCTCATAAACAATTAGTTAAAACGATTCTTTCAATGCGACATATTAGCTTAAGCCAAGAACAGCAACGTGCTATTTGCTATCAAGTGATTCAGCGATCACTGCATGAAAGTAAAGCAATTTAAAAGCTACACTTTTTTGGGCGAGCAATTCTATTAAGATTATGAAGTAAATGTATTCATCAGGTGGTGGTTGCTGTACATAAAAAAAACAGATATTATCAAAATAGGAACGTATTTAATTAAAAGGATTTAAATGAAAATAATCTACTTCTCTTTTTTAGTTCTATGCTCGCTTCATGTAAATGCAGCTATTTTAGATTGCGACTTACAGGGCAAAGATCGCTCTATTTATCAATTAGTAAAGCCAATAGCCCCCTTTGATGGTTGTAAAAAAGCGATTGATATTGAAGGCAATATCGTAGGTTATAAAATAAAGAAAGATGGCTCTTATATTGATATTTCATTTGAAGATGAAAACTTCACTCATGAAAAACACTTCTTTGTTGCAGGCAATAAATTGACAGTGAGAGAACTCCTCTTATCTATATATGCACCTTATGGTGAACCTGTAAACGAATATATTAAAGCCCAAAAACAGAACCTTTTAAAATCGACTTCTAGCGGCATAAAATATGACAAAGGTGGGGTTTATTTCTTTGATTTTGATGTGAATAACTCGGCTTATAAAAACTATATTACTTATATTGAAGAAGGTAAACCTAACGAGTTTATTGGTATAGGAACCGACGCAAGCAAAGAATTGCTGATAAAAATAATGTTTAACAAAGGAATGGATGATGTCTAAAAAATATGAAGATATTGATAACAAGGACGTAAAAAAGATATTAGAGGTGTTTTTTAGTAAAGGCACAGCTAGTCAAATAGAGATTAATGACAAAGTGATTGAGTTAGTTTGGGAGATGTTAGCTTCATCTAAAGAGTGTACAAAGGCTATGAACTTTGTACCAAGGCCACAAGGGTTGGCTGCTTCTCCTATGTATGTTGCTAAAGAGCTCGCCAAAATAGCGTATAGATTATCTTCTGATAAAGATGATTCTGCTTACCATGTTTGTAAGGTGTTTTCAGCAAGAGGCTATGCTACAAAAATTAAGTTAGCAGGCATGGGGCTGTAAATTTGCAATAAAAAGCTAAAGCTGGATACAAACTTTAGCCTTTCTCGCGCGAGCAAGCTTTGCGCCTAAAGGTTTCACTGCTCATTTACTCCTCATTCTTTTCTCTTTGTGCTATACATCGTTTGAGTAATAAGAAGCTGCGCTTCTAACGTTAGTAAGCTTAACGTCTACAAGCGCGATATTAAATCGTGCCTACAGACCACATCCACACCAGCGTAAAAATTTAATCTGGTAGACACACAACTTGTTGGCGTTTTAAAAGCTCCGCTTTTACGGTGTTAATTTATTAAGTAATGAGAAGCTACGCTTCTAACGTGAGCAAGCTTAACGTCTACAAGCGCGATATAAAATCACGCCCACATACCACATCCACGCTAGCGTAAAATTTCACCTTGTAGACGCGCAACTTGTTGGCGTTTTAAAAGCTCCGCTTTTACGGTGTTAATCCATTAAGTAATGAGAAGCTGCGCTTCTAACGTGAGCAAGTTCGAGGTCTACAAACCAAATTGAACATCGACCATTTAACTTGAGCCAACTCTGCGGCTAATTTTTCCTAAACGGTAAGTACTAATGAGGCAAAACAAGGGCAATATTTAATGCACTGCTAACCTTAAATAGGTACACTTATTTGAGGTGTTATTTAAAGGAGTGAATAATGATTAAATGGATTTTAGTTTTGCTTAGTTTTATTTCAACGTACGCTTATGCAGGCGAGGCTTACACGCAAAGTAAGTGCGCAAGCATAAAAAAGGAGCGTGAATCTATTCGCTCTCAATTTAGGCAAGGTTATAGCGTTAAAAAAGGTGAGCGATTAACGGCTCGCGACAAAGTGTTGTTTAGCCAATTGGCAAAACACTGCAATAAATCTAAAAAGAGTAATCACTCATACCGTCCACATGCTACACGTTCAGTAAATACCAACTGGTTACTTAATCAAAAGGTATCAAACATGACTTTGCACAGTGCCAGCTATAAAAACAAAGCTAAGCTTGAGGCGTGGTCTAAATTTTATAAATTACCTAAGCGGTGTCGTAAAAAAGAAATGGAAACAAGCGATTTTGTTTGGTGTAGCGAGTACAGAGTGGCGCAAAAGCAAGTGTTTGAAACCCAATGGCAGAGCCGCCCGTAGTTATGTTTAATAGTAAGTTTCGTATAGTATTTATGTTTGTTGTGATGCTTATTGCATCAGTGCTTATTGCTAATCATTTTACAGGGCGAGTGTTTAACTATCACGACCCGATAGGTGAAGTTAAGCGTATTTACAACGATTTAAACGTAACTCAGCCAAGTAAGCCATTAGCTAAATCACAACCCGTAAACCCTATAAAAACGCCAGCGAGCAGCTCTTTTGTACCTGCACAGAACCACTCGCCTCAAGCAGATAAAACACAATGTACAGATGTATCTTTAGGCGAAGTAAAATATAAACGTAACGGCGATATATACACTTGGACCGATAAGGCGGGAGTTGCGCATTTTAGTGATACTAAGCCTAACTTTGCTGTCGCAACGTACGAGAGTAATTTTTCTGAGCCGCTGGATTATTTTGACCTTACTTTAAACACACCTAATTTGCCGCCTTCATTTAGTCAAAAGCTACAAGTAAAACTCAATACCGTATTTAAGGTGTATGGACAAATTATTGGCACGCATGCCTTAAAAAAAGTAAAGCTAAATTTAACGGTATTACCTAACCGTAGGGCTTATAACACCGCTATTATGAACAATGGCGGCAACCCAGAAAATACAGCAGGAATGTATTTTCATGCAACTAACTCTGCGTTTATTAATTTTAGTGGCGAACAAAACACCATGAGAACGGCAGTGCACGAAGCAGTGCATGCCATTAATAAAGCAGTTTTAGGGTACACGCCTAGGTGGTTAAATGAAGGGTTTGCTGAGTATTTTGAGTTTACCCATAACAATATGCAAACTGCTATTGTAGAGCCAAATCAAACCTGGGTACGTAATAATAAGCTTACTAAAAAGGTGTTTAGACTTAATCGGTTAACGGGATTAAATAATACGTGGCAAAAAGGCGACAGTAGTATTCTTTACGCTAGTAGCTGGGCTGCAATTTATTTTTTAATGGATACTCAATCAGGCAGAATATTACTTAAAAATATTATGCTGGCAGAGCAGAAAAATCCCTGTAACAAGCTTTCGAAAGCTCAATTAAACGCGATGTTATTTAAACAGTTTCCTGCGTTTAATCATGATTATTCAAAATGGTTAAAAGCGCCATTTAAGCCACATAAATTTTAGTTTTTTGTTAGACGCGCAACTTGTTGGCGTTTTAAAAGCTGGGCTTTTACGGTGTTAATTTATTAAGTAATGAGAAGCTAGGCTTCTAACGTGAGCAAGTTCTGCGGTGTGAATAGGTAAAAGGCTCTAGGTTAACGGCGCTAGTGGCTAGTTTGAATTTATAGCCCGTTGCTCGCGGCTTGTTACCCGAATCTTTTGCCTTCTCATTTATCCTCACTCACTGCTCTTTGTGCAAATATGGTTTTATTAACTTTTTCTCGGTGCAGGACGCGTCTCTGGGGCCTCCGTGGTGAAAATGATTTTAAAACAATCACAGGCAAGATAAAGGTGCTAGATTTTAGGGAAGTGACTAGGTGCTAGACTGTTTACACAAGCTCGTCACTATTTCAACTCGCAAACTTTACCCTTTCAAACTCGCTAGCCTTAACCTCGCAAACTCCACAATGAGGCAATTAAGCGTCTTAATTGCCTCATTGTATGAGGCAATTATATGGCGTAAACTGTAACTAATTAATATTAGGGCAAACGCTTATGTGGATATGGCAGCAAAAAGATTGGCCGAATTTTACGTGGGATGAAAAACAGCTTGCGCCGTTGTTGAGGGAGCTTTGTTTTAACCAAGGGGTATTGGTTGGTCGTATGGGAGTACCAAGTACGCAGCAAAAACAGCAAGCGCTTGATACTTTGTTGGCTAATATAATTCATTCAAGTGCCATTGAGGGAGAGAAGCTTAATGCATTTTCTGTGCGTTCGTCACTTGCAAAAAAACTCCACATTGATGAGCAGCCTTATCCAACCACAGTGCAAAGCGATAACCTTGCAGAGATCATGTTAGATGCAATCAATAACACCGATACACCGCTTGATTTAGAACGTATGTTGAATTGGCATCGTTTATTATTTGCAGGTGAACACGGGTTATTCACTCAAATAGCGGGCGGTCAATTACGTGGCAACGAGCCAATGCAAGTGGTATCAGGACGATTAGATAAACCCGTATTACATTTTACAGCCCCACCGAGAGAAGTTATTGAAAATGAACTCACAGCTTTTTTCAATTGGTTTAATACTAGTTTCGACCCGCAGGTAGATCCTTTTATTCGTGCTGCTATCGCTCATTTGTGGTTTGTAACCTTACACCCACTTGAAGATGGTAACGGGCGTATTACTCGTCTTATTACAGATTTAGCGCTTGCTCAAGAGCATAAAGAGTCTATACGGTTTTATGCGATGTCGGTGGCAATTTTAGAAGATAGAAAAGGCTATTACGAGCTCTTAGAGGCAACACAGCGTGGTGATTTGTGCATTACACAGTGGATTACCTGGTTTTTAAATACGCTCAATAAGGCAATTAAATCTACCTTGAAGAATATTGAGCTAACTGTCGCTAAAACTAACTATTGGTTTAAAAAAGATCAAACCAGATTAAATGAACAGCAAGTAAAAGTGCTTAATAAATTACTTGATGGCCAATTTGAGCAGGGCATCAGTGCGAGTCAGTATCAAAAAGTGGCTAAGGTAAGTCGTGCGACGGCGACGCGCCACTTATCAGATTTACAAACACTGAATTATATAAAGAAAACCTCAGCGGGTGGTCGCAGTACTCGTTATAAAATAGCCAAATGATTTTAAAAAGCTTAAAGCTTTTATCTATAATTCAAAGCCATACTATTTCAAACACGATGACACTAAGGTGAGGCAATTAAACATGCTATTTGCCTCATTTTTTGAGGCGAATAATGCGTGAAAGTAACGTAATTTAGAAGCTGCGCTTCTAACGTGAGCAAGCTCTACATCTACAAGCGCGATATAAAATCGCGCCTACGCACCACATTCACGTCAGCGTACAATTTAACTTTGTAGACGCGCATTGATTCTGTTCAAAAGTGATTATGTTACCAGTGATAAGTGACCAACTAATCCCCGTATTTTCTCTGTGTAGCGCGAAACGCCTCTGTGCCCTCGGTGGTGAAAAACAAATTAAGCCAATTATTCACAAATAGGTTTAAGAGACGCTCCGCTTTTAGAGCTAGAACATAAGTGATTTAATAAATGATCACATAAGTAAGAATTCTGCCTACAAAACAGTATTTTAATTTGGTGGTAGACGCGGATAGTTTTCATTTAAAAAAGTGATTATGTCACCACCGAGAAGTGAAGGAGAAGAACAGGAGAAGTGACTTATTTATTCCTGTGTTTTCTCCGTGTAGGCGAAGCGCCTCTGTGCCTCAGTGGTGAAATTAATTAGTAGCAGCGGCTTTATGCCGCGAAAACATTTAATACAAACGGGAGGTAAGTTCCTGCTACGCGCAATGCTTATTCTCAGTAGACACGTTTAAAAGTGATTATGTCACCAGTGAGAAGTGACCAACTAATCCCCGTATTTTCTCTGTGTAGCGCGAAGCGCCTCTGTGCCCTCGGTGGTGAAAAACAAGTTAAGCCAATTATTCACAAAGAGGTTAAAAGGCGCTGCGCTTTTAGAGCTAGAGCGTTAGTGATTAAATAAATGACCACATAAGTAAGAATTCGCTCTACAAAACAGTATTTTAAGTTAGTGGTAGGCGCGCATAGTTTTCGTTTAAAAATTGATTATGTCACCACCGAGAAGTGAAGGAGAAGAACAGGAGAAATGCTCCCATTGTTTTCTCCGTGTGGCGCGCAGCGCCTCTGTGCGCTCGGTGGTGAAATTAATGAGTTGCAGCGGCTTTATGCCGAAAAAAATTCAAGACAAAACGCGAGGCACGCTACTGCTACTTTAATGCAAGCAAGCTTCGCGCCTTTATGTTAGTGCCTTTTTTGTGTTTTTTTACTTTGAGTAATTTATTTAAGTTTTTGTAACAATCGCTGTAAACTTTTTAGTGGTGAGGTTGTCATAAAAGGTGTTGCCTTTTACAGATTGTTACAAATAAATAACCTATAAGCCAGTTGCTAATAAGCGCGTAGCTGTTGCTAACATTATAGTGTGGCGATATGGGTTTAACGGGATGATGTTAAATTTTAACATTTATTAAATTGTGCTTTTAATAAGGGCGACCTAGTATTAAAGATTGACAGTACACACCCAAACAAAACATAATATTAACATTAGCTACACTTAAAAAGCATTTTACTTAATTGTATTGCGTAAATTGGTTAAAGGAGGGAAGTATTATGAACAAATTACTCATTGCATGCGCTATTACTGCTGCAACTTTGTACGTGTTTAAAAACGATTTGACCGCCTTGGCTCAAAATACCTCTTCAATAACTAACACCACAGCCACGCAGCCTGCTCAACCAATTGTGGTAGATATACAAGCAATGCAAAGTAGCCAGGGTATAACCAACAACAATGACACGGCCCTTACCGAGCAAATAGTTATTACCCCGCAAGAGGTGGGTGAATACTCTGAGCTTGAAGGCGCTGTTAATACTCTAAACCAGGTTGATATAACTCAGTCAGAACAAGTATTTTTAAACAAAGTGCAAAACAGCTTTGCTGAAAAGTCGTTATTTTTATACAGCTTTGAATGTAAGCAAAACGATTGTAATGCGGGCATTGTTGCAACCGACGGGCAACCTAAGCACGAAGATATTGCTGGCGTGTTAGCCGATTTATCAGCGTCGGAAGAATTTGCTAATCATTCTGTGCAATTAGCGGGTGTGGCGGTTAATAACGATGGTATTTTGCAATACGATTTAAACATTAAAAATATGCTCCCTAATAACTAAACAACGCATGTTTAGTCGCAATAGGCGCATTTTCCACTCTTAAGTTCATACTTACAATAGCGCGTTTAATTAAGCTTAAACTCTATATTTTTAAACAAAAAAAAAGCGGCTTTTTAGCCGCTTTTATGTGTTTGTAGCTTTTTATTAAAGCATGTTTACTCTTTTGATTTTAAGCGCACTCACTGCGTTAAAAGTTATCAATATAAAGCAGTAACATGCTCGCTAATCTTTTGTTTTCATGTTTTTTGCCCGCTCTTCTGCCTCTATTAAGGCTTGAGATTTAGGCGCTTTCTTTTTTGGCTCTATTACGGGCTTTTTATCTGAATTTGGGTCCCAGCTTTCATCTAGCGATAAATTGGCAAATGGGTTGCTAGAGTCTGTTTGCTTGGGCGCACTTTTCGGCTCTGGTTCATCCGTAAGTGGTGATTCGTGAGCCTCTGGCGCCGGCGTATCTAAAGAGGGTTCGCCACTCGGTTTTACTGATGCGTTTACCGGTTCAGGCTTTTTACTTGCCTTTAATGGCGCGTCGGGGTTGTAGGTACGTACTTCGGGCTCTTTAAAGTCGTGCTCGCTATTAAGCGTCGTTTGTTCAAGCTCGCTGTTTTTATCGCCAGTATGCAGGTGCGCGCTGGTATTTGGCTCGGTAATCGGGTTACTTGGCGCGGCCGGTTCGTTTATAAGCGTTGACTCGTGTGGTTTAATTTCTTCAATAGGCTCGGCTTTTGATTTTTCAACCGCACTGCTTTGCGGCTTACGGGGTCGCTTAACCGAAGGCGCATCTGGGTCAAATTCTCTAACTTCGGGCTCTGCAAAACCGTTTGCATTTTGTATACGTGCTAATGTGTTTTTAGCGGCGGCTTCAAACTCGGCGGTGTTTGGCTTTGGCGCTACTTTTTTAGGCTCAGGGGCAGGTGCATCTTCTTCTGGTTTAACTTGCTGTGGCTCGGCCTCTATTGCAGGTATTGGTGCGTTTGTTGCCTCGCTTATAGGCGTATTAGAGCTTACTGGTTCAGGCTCAATTTGGGCTGCAGCCGTGTGTGAAACTGGCTTAGTAAGCTCATCACCTTGGTCTGCGGCTTTGGGCGCTGTTACGTGCTTTGTACTTATATTGCTATTTTTAGCAAGCGTGCCCTTTGGGGTTGGCGCAACTGGCGGCTCGGGCTTGTTTTGTTTTGCGCGGCGTAAACGTATAACCACCATAGCGCCAATTAATACCACAATAAGCAGTAGTAAGCTTGGTAACAGTAATGAACTTGGCGGCTCTGCAACCGGCGCAGGTATAATTACTGGTGCCGGTTTTGGCGTAGTATTGACCGTTGGTTGCTCTTTTTTAGGCTCTGTTTTTAGGGCCGTTTTAGGTGCCGATGGCTGCGTTTCTGCTTGGGTAATTGGGGGTGTTAATTCGCTGCTATTAGGTGCAAGTTCGGGTGTAGGCGCACTTGCTGCATCTTTATTAATTTTTGGGCTTTGCTCGCTTATTGGGGGAGTAGGTTGAGTGGTTGTTGTGGCTTTGCTTGCACTTTGTTTTATGGCTTCTTCTGCTGCATTTATTTGCTCAAGCAGCGCTTGCTCTTGCTCAGGAGTAAGTGCTAGCGGTTCTGGCTCTTGTTCAACCACTGGGGGCGTTACCGGTTTCGTTTGTACTTGCTTAGGTTTATTACAGTTTCTGTTAAAATCGCGTGCGGCCTTACGATATTGCTGGCTAGCTTTATTATTACTGTACTGCTGCATTTCTTGCTTAATTAAAATACACATGGCTTCGTTATAGGCAGCGCTTTGGCTGCTGTAAAATAAAGCAAAGCAAAAAATAAGTTGAGAGAGTCTAATAATCATAAAACACGGCGCTTAAGTATCAATAGTCTGATTTTAAGCGCAAAATTAAAATATATCTAGGCACTAAAGGCGTGTTGACCTTTGCGGATTGAAATTTGTTCAATCTAAGGGCAATTAAGTCGTGGCGTTAGGTTTGTAACCTAGTGAGATAAGTAAAAGTCCCTCGTTAATCAATCACCATTAGGCTGCGGAACTCATCGTAGGCAAATTGGTCGGTCATGCCACTTATGTAATCTTGAATTAGCCTACAGCGGTAGTAAAACTCGTAAGCGGCAAAGTGGTCGGGCTCTTCTTGCATGGCATCTATGGCGTGCTGATAACTATTTAAGTGCTTTTTAGAGAGCTTTTTAACCAAACGCGATTCGATTAATAAGCGTGAGTCGCCATTGAGTGCGCGTTTAAAGTCGTCACTGTTAAGTTGCAGCAGTGGCTTATAACAGTCGAGCAGGCCATTAATTATGCGGTAGCCTTGCAGTTCTAGTTTTTCTACCTCTTTGTTAGAAAACACATGCTTAAGCGCCACTTGTTTTAAGGTTTTAGTAACCGCATGCAAGTGGCTGCTATCTTCTAGCAGGGCTTGGTTAAAGTCGCCGTGGTAAATAGGTTCAATGTGCTCTATAAAACGCTTGGCGGCGTGATTTACAAGCGGGTGGAGCAGGGCTACTCGCAGATATATAAAAAACTCACTGTTAAAATTATAAGGCTGTGCATTGGCGCGCTCTAGTGCGTAATCTACCGCTTTATCTACAAAGTTTAGGTGTTCGGTGTCGTCAATGGTTAGGTTTATTAGGGCTTTTTTATATTCACTTTTCAACTGTTGGCAAAGCAGCTCGGTGGTTATTATATCTTTTTCTACGGCGTCTTCTATGTCGGCTAGGCAGTACGAAATATCGTCGGCTGCTTCCATAATGTAACTGGCCGGATGGCGGCAGTATGGCTCTATAACCAGCTCGTTTTGTAGTGCCTCTATAAAGGTTTTTTCACTGTAGTAGTAACCTACTTTTTTCATTAAGTAGTTTTTATTTTGCGGTATGTCTTTTGGGTTTAAGCCTGCAGGGCGGGTGTATTTTAAAATGCCTGCGCTTTGGCAATAGGTTAAGTTTAAGCCCAGCAGTGAATGAATGATACGTATGCCTTGGGCGTTGCCTTCAAAGTTACAAATATCGTGCGCTAAGTGTTTAAAAATAACCCCTATGCCGGTATTTTGCTCTTGGCAGCGCGCAGGTGTAACGCTTGTTAGGTTGTTATTAAACCAGTGATTTATGGCGGCTTCGCCAAAGTGTCCAAAGGGTGGGTTGCCAATGTCGTGCATTAGGCAGGCCATTTCTACCAAGCTTTCGAGCGGGCGTTCTAGCCCTTTTAAACCAAACTCGGTTTGCTGATCAAAACTTAAATTGGCAAAAATACGCTGTACTATAAAACGCCCTACTTGTTGTACTTCAAGTGAGTGGGTTAAGCGCGAGCGCACCGCGGCGTTACGCTCTAGCGGAAACACTTGGGTTTTTTGCTGTAGGCGGCGAATAGCAGCACTGTTAATTATGCGCCCGCGGTCGCTTTCCATTGCCATTTGCAGGTTTGCGGTGGTGCGATACATGCGCGCTGGGGTTATTTTTTTACTAAAGTCGATAGTCATCTGAATCCTTGCTAAGTGGTGACGACTGGCAAAGTAAATGCGCGTTGTCATTCGTTTTAAATACTTACTTGTTAATATATACATCTAGGCGAGTTAGGTACAGGTGTGTGTATCATTTAAGGCTTAGCGATTGTATTATAAAGCTATATTTTTTCAGTATTTAACGCATTTTAATGTAGGTGAGTATTTGTAATGAAGTATGTATTTTTAAAGGCGATAATGTTGGCACTTTTAGTGTTAACCAGCCACGTGGCTTATGCGGCAAAAGAGCAAACCGTTGTACTTATATCAATAGATGGCATGCGTTGGGATTACATAGAAAAACACGGCGCACCTAATTTAAAAGCCATGGCTGCTAAAGGTGTACGCGCGCAAAAGCTAATGCCTGTTTATCCCACAAAAACATTTCCTAATCATATTTCTATTATTACTGGGTTGTTGCCGGTGAACCATGGCATTGTAGATAATAAATTTTGTGATAAAGCGCGTAAAAACCAATGTTACAGCATGGGTAAAGCGCAAAACGACAGCACCTGGGTCAACGGTATTCCACTTTGGAATTTAGCTAAAATGCAGGGCTTAAAGTCGGCTACTTATTTTTGGCCAGAGTCGGATGCGCGCTTTAATGGTATGACGCCAGACTATTACTTTCATTACTCTAAATACAGTGAGTACCAAGGCCGTGTAGATCAAATAATTCAATGGCTAAGCTTACCTAAAGCGCAGCGACCGCGTTTTGTGGCAAGTTATTTTTCGTTGGTTGATAGCATGGGCCACGAGTTTGGGCCCGATGCGCCGCAAACACGCGATGCAGTTAAGCAATTAGATGACCTTATGGGGCAATTGCAGGCGCGTTTAAGTAAATTAGAGCAAGATATTAACCTTGTTATTGTGTCTGATCACGGTATGGCGCATGTGGACCCTGAGCAAAGTATTGATATTACAACCTTGCCTAAAAGCGATAACTTTATAGTTAAAAATACGGGGCCGCGTTTACTTATTTATGCAAAACCTGGGGTAACAAGCGAGCAAATTGCAACTTACAAACAAGCCTTACAGCATGCAGCAAACGGCCGATATACGGTGTTAAATGATCAGCAATTAGCGGCTTATCATTACAATAAAGGCACGCGTGTAGGCGATATTGTTGCGCAAACGAATGCCCCTGCGGTGTTTACTAATGAGGGCAAAGCAATGTACTTAGGTACACATGGCTATGCTTACACCGACGATATGGCAGCCACATTAATTGCGATAGGGCCTGCGTTTAAACAAGGGCTAAGCCTTGAAAAAGTAAATAACCTTGATATTTACCCAGTGCTTGCAAAGGTAATGGGGCTTAAGCTATTAAATAAAATAGATGGCGACGGTAAAACTCTTATGCCAGCTATTATACCAATCCGCAATAATATCTAATCATTTTGCGGGGCTAAACGTGTCGCTA